>JARYMO010000027.1 GCA_029907055.1 Syntrophomonadaceae bacterium
GGTGGCGAACGCATCGGGCTGGATGCGCTCCAGGCGGACGTGCAGCGAAAAGGGGGCGCGGTGCGTGTCGGCCGCCAGGCTCCCCAGCGGGGGGAGTTCGAGGACGGTGCTGCCGGCCGGGGCCGGGGCAAGCCATACCCGCAGGGTGAGCCCTTCAATCTGCGCGGTGCTGGCACCAAGCAGCCACACCGCCAGGATCGCGCTGCCCAGCACGAACGCGGCGGTGCCGGCGCCTGCCAGCAGGCGCAGCAGTGAGTGGGTGGGGGTTGGTGGTGCCGACACCTGCAGACCTCCCGCCGAGTGCTGTTTCCATTCTAGCACATTCGCGCTGCCGGGCCGTGGGCGGCGGAGCGCTTCGGGCGGTTTGACAGGCTTCCTTGCGCGTGGTACCTTGTGAACAGGAAGAAGGGGCACATCGCGCATAGGATACTGGACGGTCGCAGCCTGCCGCGGGCCACGCGGACAGGTGGGCCACGCGGGACCGGGTCCGCCAGGGGCACGGTGCGTGGTGCGAGAAGGTGGTATGCTTGGGTGGGCAGCCGGGATAAGGGCTGCCCTGTTCTGTTGCTGTGGAGAAACAAGCTTGCCGAAGGCCGGCCGGGGGCCGCCAGCGTGCACGATGGCATCGGGAGGGCTGGAGAAATGGTGCGAAACGCCAGACGACAGGCGCGGGGAGCAGCAGACGGGGAGAGGGGCATGGCGCGAAGGAGGGAGTCCGCCGGGGTGCCGTGGCATGCCCTCGCTGGCGGGGAGGTGCTGGCGCGCCTTGGCAGCTCGCTGGCGGGGCTGGGCGAGGAGGAAGTGGCAGCACGGCAGGAGCGCTACGGGCGCAACGTGTTGCCCGCCGGGCACGTCCCCTCGCTGCCCGTGGTTATCCTGCACCAGTTCCTCAGCCCCCTCATCTACGTGCTGGTGGCTGCGGCAGCGCTGTCGGTGGCCATCGGCGACGACAAGGACGCCCTCTTTATCTTGGGGGTGGTGTTGCTGAACGCGGCCATCGGCGCCTTCCAGGAATGGAAGGCGGAGACCAGCGCGGCAGCCCTGCAGAGCCTGCTCAAGACGCGCGCCACCGTGCGCAGGGCGGGTGTAGAGAAGGACGTGGACGCCGAAGAGCTGGTCCCCGGCGACATCGTGCTGCTGGAGTCGGGCCAGCGCGTCCCCGCCGACCTGCGGTTGCTGTCGGTGAACAACCTGGGGGTGGACGAGTCCTTCCTGACCGGCGAATCGCTGGCACAGGCAAAGAACGCCGAGGTGCTGCCGGACGAACAGGCCCCGGTGGCGGACCGTTCCAACATGGCGTTTGCGGGGGGAACGGTGCTGACCGGGCGCGGGGTGGGCATCGTGGTGGCCACCGGGCCTGACAGCGAGGTCGGGCGCATTGCGCGCAGCGTGAGTGAAGCGGAGGCAGCCAAGCCCCCGCTGGTGCTGCGGATGGAGAAGTTCTCGCGCCAGGTCAGCCTGGTGGTGCTGGGGGCCAGCGCCATGCTGGCAGTAGTGGCCTTCAGCCGTGGCATGGCAGCGGCGGAAGTGTTCTTCCTGGCCGTTGCCCTGGCGGTCTCTGCCATCCCGGAAGGGCTGCCGGTGGCGATGACGGTGGCCCTGTCGGTGGCCACCAGCCGCATGGCCCGGCGCAACGTCATCGTGCGTCGGCTGACGGCTGTAGAGGGCCTGGGGAGCTGCACCTACATCGCCAGCGACAAGACGGGGACGCTCACCGTCAACCAGCAGACGGTCAGGCTGCTGCAGCTGCCGGGAGGCGAGCGCTTCACGGTCACAGGCGAAGGGTATGCCGGCCAGGGGGAGGTCCTGCCGGAGGAGGGTGGCGCCCTGTCGGCGGCGGAGGCAGCCCACCTCCAGATGCTGGTGCGGGCCGCCGTCCTGTGCAACGAGGCCGGGCTGACCCACGACCCGGCCAGCGGGGAGTGGCAACACCACGGGGACGCCATGGACGTGGCCCTGCTGGCGCTGGCCTTCAAGCTGGGCATGGACCCGCACGAGGTGCGCCGGAGGGTCATCACCGAGGGAGAGATCCCCTTCGAGTCCGAGCGCCGCTACGCGGCCCAGTTCTACCGGGAAAATGGGGAAATCGAGGCGGCGGTCAAGGGGGCCGTGGAGGCGGTGCTGCCCTTCTGTGATACCATGCTGACCGCCGGGGGACCGCGCGCCCTCGACGCGGAAGCCATCGCCGGCCAGGCCCAGGACCTGGCGGAGAAGGGGTTCCGGGTGCTGGCGGTGGCCACGGGCCGGGCCGGCCAAGGGGTCGAACTGCCGGCTCCGGCGGCGCACCAGGTGCCGCGCCTCACCTTGCTGGGCCTGGTGGGCTTCATCGATCCGCTGCGGCCGGAGGCAAGGGAAGCGGTGGAGCGCTGCCGCCGGGCGGGCATCGAGGTGGCGATGGTCACCGGTGATCACCCGGCCACCGCACTGGCCATCGCCCGCGAGCTGGGGATCGCTGACTGGAGCAAGGAGGTGGTCACCGGCGCCGAGCTGGAGGAGCTGGGCGACCCGCAGGGAGCGGCGTTCTGCGAGAAGATCCGCTCCGCCCGGGTCTTCGCCCGCGTGACACCCCTGCAGAAGCTCTACATCGTCAACGCCCTCATCCAGGCCGGGCACTTCGTGGCGGTGACCGGGGACGGGGTCAATGACGCCCCGGCCCTCAGGCGGGCGCACATCGGGGTGGCCATGGGGTCAGGGACCGACGTGGCCAAGGACGCCGCCTCCATCATCGTGGTGGACGACAACTTCGCCTCCATCGAGGCCGGGGTGGAGGAGGGGCGCTTCGCCTACGACAACGTCCGCAAGGTCACCTACCTGCTCATCTCCACCGGGCTGGCGGAGGTGGTGTTGTTCGCCCTGGCGCTGCTGTTCTCTCTCCCCATTCCCCTGGTGGCGGTGCAGCTGCTGTGGTTGAACCTGGTCACCAACGGCATCCAGGACGTGGCCCTGGCCTTCGAGGGCGGCGAGCCGGGAGCGCTGGAACGCCCGCCGCGGAAACCGCAGGAGGGCATCTTCAACCGCCTGATGATCAACCAGGTGGCGGTGTCAGGCCTGACCATGGCCGGGGTTGCCTTCCTGGCCTGGTTCTGGCTGCTCCACTCCGGCTGGGAGGAAGCCCAGGCCCGCAACCTGCTGCTGCTGCTGATGGTGCTGATGGAGAACGTGCACGTGTTCAACTGCCGTTCCGAGAGGGAATCAGTGTTCGATGTCCCCATCAGCCGCAACTACCTCCTGGTGGGGGGGGTGCTGGCCGCCCAGGGCGTCCACCAGCTGGCCAGCTACCTGCCCGTCATGCAGCGGGTGCTGGGGGTGGCACCGGTGTCGCTGGCGGAGTGGGGCACCATGGCCTTCATGGCCCTGGCCGTGCTGCTGGTGATGGAACTCTTCAAGGTGCTGATGGCCCGGCGGAGCGAGCAGGCCGGGCAGCCTCCGGCCTGATTTTCACAAGGCGCATCTTTGTGCTGGCCACGAGGGAATTCGCGGGACTGCGGGCACAGGAGGTGTGCCCGTGGGCGACATCACCCTGCCACTGGGCTCTGGGCGGGGACGGCGCTTTCACCCACCCCCGCAGTCGGTCTTCCATGCATGGGCGGAGCGCGACAGCCAGCAACGGTGGGCGGTTTCGGGCCGGTGCTAGAATAGAGGTAGAGCGGGCGCATGGCAGGCGCGAGGCCACGGCATGCCCCGGGGCGAGCGGGGCAGGCGGCATGGGGAAGGCGCCCATCGCCTGCGCGGCGGGTTCGCCGCGGCAGCCGGTGGAGGCCGCGCGCACGCGGTTTGCTACAGGAGGGGGACCATGGTTGAACTGGTCAACAGCGTGGTGCCGGCGGAAGTGGAGCGCATGGTGGCGCTGGAGGAAGAGGCCTTCGGCCCAGGGGGTCTGAACGCCTGGACCCTGGTGCCGCTCATCCGCCACGGGCGCGTGTTCGCCCTGCGCAGCGGCGATGACATCGTGGGCCTGGTCCAGTACATGCGGGACTGGGAGAACCCGCGCACAGCCTACCTGGTGGGGGTATCGGTGGCGGCCCGGCTCCGGGGCAACGGCCTGGGGACGCGGCTGCTGCGCCAGAGCCTGCAGCGGCTGGCTGCGGAAGGCATCACCAGGGTGGAACTGACCGTTTCGCCGGCCAACGTGGCCGCCATCCACGTCTACGAGGAGCACCTCGGCTTCACTGCCGTCGCGTACCGCGAGCACGAGTACGGGCGGGGCGAGAACCGGCTGGTGCTGGCACTGGAGTTGAGCAACGCCGTCGAGTACCGGTAGACGATGCCACCCGGTCCCGGGCCTGGCCGACCGTGCTGCTGGCGGCGGACAAGCCCCGGTGCGCCGCCCGCAGCCCGGTTGCGTGAAGGCGCTTGGTGGGGGCTGCCGGAGGTGGTATACTCAGGGTAGTGGAGACAACTTCATCGTCAGAGCGCTCGGGTGCCCCTGCCGGCACGAGGCAGGGGAAAAAGGGAACCAGGTGAGAATCCTGGACGGTCGCGCCACTGTGAGCGGGGAGCAACGTTCCGATGTGCCACTGGGCCACGGGCCTGGGAAGGCGGAACTGAGCCGGGAGCCGCGAGTCAGGAAACCTGCCCGAAGCGCTGCATCTTCTACCTTCCGCTGGAGAGGGGGAATGCGGATGCCACGCCACGCGGCATTCTGAGCACAGGCCTCGTATTCCTGGCCATCGGGAAGGAGGCCTTTTTTCGTGCCCGGGCTCGAAGGCGGCGGGCACCGGGCAACAGCGTGCCAGCCCAGGGACGCCCGACGACCTGCGGACTCCGGGGGGCGGGAAGCAACGGCCCGCGGGCCGCGGCGCGTGGACGACATCGGCCGTGGCCTCCCCCTGCGCACCCTTCCCTGAACCCCTCCGGTGCACTGTCGGCCCTCCGTGGCCGGCAGTGCACGGGTTCCTCTTTCCTGCCGCCATGTGCAGGCGGTGGGCCCGCAACCGAACTGACTGCTGACCGGCGGAGCGCCCTGACCTGGCGGCAGGGGCCGGCGACGACCGGCACCATGGACCATGCCTCTCACATTCCCCCAGTGCTACCCTGGCGACGCCCCTGTTCAGCGCGTGCCTCACTCCGGCGGTGGGTGGAGAAGAGGACCGTGGAGGCGGTTGACCCGCAGACAGGCAGCGGTACGCTGCCCGGAGCCGGCGCGTACCCCGAGCAACTCGGAGCCCTGCGGTTCACGACGTGGGCGTCGCGCGCGGCCTCGACGCCTGCGGGCCGGGACTTGTACGGCCCCCGCAGCGCTCGCTGTACTTCCGATAATGAGCATTATGTAAACCAGAAGAAATCCGCCGCCCCGCGCGGGGAGCGGCCCCGTGTTGCCTGGGTGCTGCGCTCCCCTGCTGCCCGGCGGCGGCCCCGCACCGCGCGCGGCGCGTGTGCCGGCGCGGAGAAAGGAAAAGACCCGCTCGCGCGGGTCTTTCTTGGGCCTCGTCGTGGCAGCGGGTTAGCCAGGTGTCCGCCGCCGTCCCCAGGGCGCCTGGCGCAGCGGGCGCCGGCTATTCCTTTTTCTTCACCATCATGGTGGTCTGGTACTCGATGACCTGCTGGTCGCGCTGGTTGAAGCCGCGGCCCTTGTACTGGAAGATGAACATGTCGGGTTTCTTGGTGGGGTTCAGCGCCACCACCTCGGCCTCGGCGCGCAGGGTGTCGCCGAACAGCACCGGCGTGGTGATCTTGACGTTGTCGATGCCGATGTAGGCGTAGATCTCGTACCCGTCCTTCTCCAGCAGTTCGGCCAGGGTGTCAGCGTTGTGCATCAGCCCGTCCACCACCGTGAAGATGATGGGGCCCGCCAACGACCGCTCCTTGAACCAGGTCTTCTTGCCGTACTCGGAGTTGCTGTGGATGGCCATGTTGAACCACAGCAGCTGGTGGAGCATGGAGAAATCCCCCACGTCCAGCGTGCGGGCCACACGGCACGGAATCTTAGCACCCGGTACCACGTTCGCCATCAGTACACTCCCCCTTCTCTTGTCTTGTCGTCTATGCTTCCCCCCGCGGGGGCAGAGACCGCGAGAACGCGCTGTCGGGACCGCTACCGGGCGGAAGCGGAGCCCGGGCCTCCATGTGCTGCCGGGACGGTCGTTGCCGGCCGCGGACGCAGGATACATCAGCGGGCGCGTGGGCGATGCCGCCTCAGCGCAGGCCGCCCGGGCACTGCGGGACGGAAACCCGTGTTGCCCTGCTTGATGCGAATTATACACGAAATCGTGCTGATATGGAATGACGGATCAACACGACGACGAATTCACGGAGCGGGCCGGACGGCCGCGGTCAGGAGCCGACGACGATGCACATGGCGTCCCGGCGCATGCTGCGCGGCACCGGACGCAGCGGTCGGCCCACGCGGAACAGCATCTGGATGGTCTCCCCCGGGCCGGCGAACTCCTGGTGGATGGCGCGGTAGAGGTCGCTCATCTCCGGGTATTCCTGCAGGGCCTGGCTGAGCGGGTGCAGGGCGAAGCCCATGCCCGCGAGGTGCAACTGGGCGCGGGCATACAGCACGCCCGCCTTGACCTGCAGGGTGCGGCTGTTGCCCCGGCTGCGGATGAGACCGTACATGGGGGTGTGGGCGATGGCCTCGCGGGTGAGCTGCAGGAAGGACCTGCGGGCGGCGGCAGCGCTGTTGAGCGCCGGCAGCACCGTCATCAGGCCTTGCAGCAGGTACATGGGCAGCCCGGACATGCCCTGCCCTTCCAGCGAGAAGCCGTAGCGGTAGGCGTTCTTCTGGCGCTCGTTGGCCCGGAACAGCCGCTGGTTGTCCTCGGTGATGCGCGCCAGGTCCCCTTCCACCTGGGCGGCGGCCAGCGCCAGTGCTCCCAGCCGCTGCACCTCGGAAGGGTCGTGGTAGAGCACCAGTTGCAGCTCGTCCTCGGCGTTGAGGGCCAGCAGCTCCTGCAGCTGCGCGTGGGTGAGCTGCTCGCGCAGGTAGGGGACCCGCCAGGTGTGGGGAGCGAACAGGTGGCGGTAGAGCGGGTGGCCGGACTCCCCGCTCTCCTCCAGGGTCACGCGGGCCACCGGCTTCTCCTTCATGTCCGCGGGGTGCCCGGAGGCGTCGTACTCGCCCAGCGGGAACAGGGCGATGGACGCCCGGTACCCCAGGTGGCGGGCCGCCACGGCGGCGAACTCCAGGAAGGTGCCCTGGCTGAGCGTGGTCTGGCGGGCGTACGGGTCCACCAGCGGGGTGAGGCGGCGGGGGTCGGCGTGCAGCCAGAAGGTAGCACGGTCCTGCGGGTCCAGTCTGACCGTCCAGGCCTGCATGTTGTGGCTGTTGGGGGCCAGCATGGCGTGAGCGACCACCCGCGTGCGGGGGTCGCTGAAGCGGGATGCGTAGCGAGGGTCCCAGGGGGCCAGGTAGCGCCTGCGCGCGGGCCATCCTCCTGCCAGCAGCAGGAGCACCACCGCCAGCGAGAGCACGGCGACAATCGCCAGCAACCAGAATCCCGGGTGCATGCGACGAACCCCTTCCCTTCTGCGCCGGGGGTCAGTGCCCGCTCGGTCTGGCGCGGACGCTGCGTGAACGCACGTACCTCACTTCCAGTGTGCCACGTGGCAGGCCGTTTGTCACCATGTCGGACGCCGGCATCTGGAGGGGGCGCCGGGCTACCCCGCCGCGCCCTCGCCGACCTCCCCTCCCCCGCCCTGGCCGGAATCCTGCAGTCGGGAAGACAGGGAGCGGATGTCTTCCATGCGGGCCAGGATGGCACCGCTGTTCCCGCGCTGCTCGGACAGCAGCAGTTCGATGGTGCGCAGTTCCTCGTTCATGTAGGCCAGCGCCTGCTCCATCAGTGCGTCCATTTCCTTGTTGATGCGTTCGGTCAGCCCGGAGGTGAGGCGGTGCAGGTTCTTCTCCACCTCGTAGGGGACCTGGCGGGCGAAGTGGCGCTCGAAGAGCGGGCGGAAGATGAACATGGGGAACAGGAACCACAGCATGTCCAGGTGCGACTCGAAGGAGCGGCTGATGGAAATGTCGGGTTTGCGCAGCTCGCGCAGCGAGATGTCCCACTCCTCGCCCTTCATCTGCACCCCCAGCACCTGCAGCAGGTTGTGCCCCAGGCGCTCGCGGAACGAGCGCAGGTAGAAGGTGAGGTGCTTGCGCACGGCGTTGAGCAGGTCGAAGGACTTGTCCTCCTCGAGCAGGATCTCCTGCAGCTCGGCGGTCAGGACCTCGCGCAACCAGCGCTCATACTGGCGGGTGAGGCGGTACAGGTTGCCCCGCCAGGTCGGCACGCAGCGCGCAAAGTCCTGCATCACGCGCTCCTCGATGCCCTGGCGGAACTGCTCCAGGTAGGACCTCACCGCTTCGCGGGTCTTTTCCTTGTAACTGGCGGTGATGAGCTGCAGATCCCGGCGGATGAAGCCGCTGTTGAGGTGCTCGTCCAGGATGGCCTGCTTGAGCTTTTCCCGTTCTGACTCGGCGCGCGACGAGGCCTGGTATGCGATGTCAAGGTAGGCCAGGCAGCTCTCGGCCAGGGTGGCCACCTTGCGGTCCAGCACGCGCGAGAAGATCTCCTGGCGGTGGGCGGCCAGCGGCCGCAGCACCTGTTCGCGCACCTGGCGCGCATAGCCGGTGCTGTCGGCGAAGGCCGAGAAGCGCACCACCGGGAAGGCGCGGCCGAGGGTGCGCTCTACCACGGTGCGGGTGAAGGACTCGATCTGCGACACCTGGGCCTCGGTGAAGAGGTCAACCTTGGAGATGACGATGCACAGCTCGGGGGTGAAGCGATGCACCTCCTGCAGCAGGGAGAGCTCTCCCTCCGAGATGGGGCGCTCAGCGCTGATGAGCAGGATAGCGCCCCCGGTTTCCGGGAACCAGCTGGTGGTGGTCTCGGTGTTGTGGGCCCACACGCTGCCGATACCGGGGGTGTCAACCAGCCGGAGGTCCTTGATGTCAGCCAGCGAGGGGACTTCGACGTCGACCAGGAACACGTCCTTCTGGTTCTCGGGGTTGCCCGCCTCCGACACGTAGTCGCCCAGCTCGGCCAGGGTGATGGCCCGCCGCGAGTCATCATTGAAGACCACGGTTGCCTTCTCGGCCGGCCCATAGGTGACGCGGGTGATGACCGAGGTGACGGGGATACTGCCCACCGGCAGCACCGGCTGCCCGATGAGGCTGTTGATGAAGGAACTCTTGCCCGCCTTGAACTGTCCCAGCACCGCTACGTCCAGGTAGCGGTTCTGGGCCGCAAAGTTGGAAACGCTGCGCACCGTGGTGGTCAGCGACTCCAGGCCGAATTCCCTGCAGGTTTCCGTGATACGGTCCAGCAGGAGGGCGTGGAGGTTGGCGGCGTTGGCATCTGGTCTCACCTGTGCATCACCTCTATCATCTCAATTGCCCGCTCAGCGGGTTGTTCGACGGCTGCCACGCGGAGATTGCCGGTCCTGGCGCCTGTTCTTCCGGTTGCGCGCGGATGAGATATACTACAACCAGGACGAGCGCAAAGGCGCCCCGGGTGATGGAGTCCACCCAACCGCTGCCGCTGGCAGATGATGACTCCTGCCGCCGCCGGAGAGGCGGCAACGGGGAGGTGGATTGTCCTGGACATCGGCGGTCTCTTGATGCTGGATCTCAGTCGGGCGCTGTCTATGCCCGGCTGTCCGCTGTGCAACATACGCACTATTTCCTGCCAGCAGTACCTGCGCGCGTTCCTGCAGGAGTATGTCAACTCCCCCCTACCCGCGCCGCCCTGCGCGAGTCCTGGGGCTTCTGCCGCCAGCACGCCTGGCAGTTGCAGGAGCTGGAAGCGGTCGAATACGGGGACGGCCTCAAACATGCCATCGTCTATGAATGGATGCTGCGACTGGTGGCGTCGGCCATCCAGCAGGTCAGGCTCGACCTGTGCGGACCCGGCCAGGGGGCCAGGCGCTGGTGGCGGCGCACACACCGCCGCCCGGAGTCGGCGCTGACCCGCCGCCAGCAGTGCCCCGCCTGCCTTGCTGCGACACAGTCCGAGCGCTTGTACCTCGCTGCCCTGGTGCAAGGCCTGGGCGACGACACCATCAGGTCGGCATACCTGGCCGGTGACGGGCTGTGCCTGCCCCACTTCGCGGCGGCCATGGAGCTGAATGTCACCCGCGAACGCCTCCTGGAGCTGTGCGAGATGCAGTTGGCCAGGGTGGCAGCGTTGCGCGAGCAGCTGGCTGCCTACGTCGATAAGCACGACTACCGCAACACCACGCCCTGCACCGCAGCGGAACTGCGCGCATGGATCGACGCCGTACAGCTCATGGCCGGCAACAGGGACACGGCCTGCACTCCGCCCGAATCCCCCAGGCCCCCTTCCGGGTGAACGTGCGGCGCCGGGGCGCCCGCTGCCACTGGTAGCCACTCCCTCATGGATGGACCAGGGCGCTGGGCGGGCCGGAAGTTGCCGTGGCATCCGCGGCGCCTTCGCCTGCGGCCAGGAGCTGCACTGACCGTTCTGCCTGTTGCCACACCACCAGTGCGGGGTGCGCCAGTTGCTCGCGCAGAAACGAGAGCGCACGCGGGCCACCGATGGCCAGCAGGGCCTGCAGGATGTCCCGCTGCAGGAACAGGTCGTCAGGAGATTGTTCAAAGGCCCTGCACAGGTGCGGTATCGCCTCCGCGTCCCGTCTCATCCCCAGCAGGTATACCGCGGTGGCACGCACCTCGCGTACCGGGTGGCCCAGGGCCCACACCAGCTTGTCGGCGTACGATTGGTCGTCTGCGCTGGTCAGGGATGCTCCGCAGGCGACGCAGTGCGTGCGCCGGTACGGGTTTTCCCCCCTGCAGCGGGGACAGAACCTGGTCAGGACCTCGCCCATGGTGGCACCTCCTGCCTCGCGTTGCCACCCGTCTCCCCCGGGGCGGTCCGTCCCCCGGCGAAGACCACAAAAAAAATACTAGCCCCTATCCTCTCAGATAGGAGCTATCAGCTGCAGCGATTCCGCGTAGCGCGAGGTGAGCTCCATCACCCGATGTGCGGTTCACCGATCCACCACCAGTATACCACACGTGCGCGCACGCGCAACGGGACCGGGGCCTGTCTGCGGTCTCCGCGCGCTCTTTTCCCCTGCCGCGCGGCGTGGGCATCCCGGTCTTAGTTTCCTGAATCCCACCCTCCTGCCCATGGCGCAGGGCGGGAGTGAAGTGCATGCACCGCCGCCCCCCACGAGACTGGGAACGCGGGCGCCGCCTGTGCCTTCCCTCGGCCGGCCGCACCCTTCGCCATCCCCACGCATCGTGTCCCCCGCCCTCCTTTCCCGCTGCCGGTGGCGGGGGGTCAGGGGTGCGGACGGATATGCAGGCTGCCCGCCGCAAGATGCACATCGAGATCGATCCTGGACCCTGCCTGGTGGTAGCCGGGCGAGAGGTAGCGTCCGTCCTCGCGTTCCCACCCAAGCCCTCCCAGGTTCG
>JARYMO010000028.1 GCA_029907055.1 Syntrophomonadaceae bacterium
CCGCCGGGTACGCCGGGCTGGTAATGGCAGCCGTGGGGCTGTCCCGCGGCACACGCGGACTGTGCCGCGCCGGCCTGGGCCTGCTGGCCCTCTTCCTGCTGGTTGCCCTGGCCCCCTGGCAGTGGTGGCAGGGGAGCAGCCTGCAGGTGTGGTTCCTGGACGTGGGGCAGGGGGATGCCGCGCTGGTCAGGACGCCGTGCGGACGCGCCCTGCTCATCGATACCGGGGGCAGCCTGCTGCGGGACGTGGGGGACGACGTGCTGGTGCCAGCGCTGCGGCGCCAGGGCATCCGCACCCTGGACCTGGTGTTGGTCAGCCACCCCGATGTCGACCACATCGGGGGATTGGGAACGGTGGCACGCGAACTGCGCGTGGGCGCGGTGGCGGTGGCCGACGCCGCCTACCCGGGGCCGGCCTTCGCGGAAGCCGTGGGGGTGCTGCGGTCCCGCCGGATTCCTGTACTGCCGCTGGCCGCCGGCCAGCGACTGCGCCTGGACCCCGCGCTGGAGGTGGCAGTGCTGGCGCCGGCCGCCGGGGAAACCGCCGCCAATGCCAACGATCTCTCCCTGGTGCTGGAGATCCGCCATGGCTCCATACGCTTCCTGTTTCCGGGCGATGCGGGCTCCGCCCCGTTGCACCGGCTGGCCGCCAGCGGCCGCATTTCGCACTGCACGGTGCTCAAGGTGCCCCATCACGGCAGCCGTGGCTCGTGGGACGAGGCGTTCTACCGGGCGGCCTCTCCCCGCCTGGCGGTCATCTCGGTGGGTGCCGGCAACCGGTTCGGGCACCCTGCTGCCGACACGCTGGCGGGGCTGACGGCTCACGGTGCGCGGGTGCTGCGCACCGACCGCGACGGCGCGGTGAGAGTGGAGAGCGACGGGCGCCGCCTGCGGGTGACGACCACCCGCCGGCAGGGGCGGCGAACCGGTTCGAGACCCCAGGGTTCACTCTACTTCCACCCTGGCATCAGGATCGAAGGGGTTGGTGCGCATCTCCAGCGAGAAGAGGAACGGGTAGCGTTGCCGCAGGTGCTGCATGTAGTGCAGCCACTCGGTGAGCAGTGGCGCGTAGGCGCGCGTGACGTCGGTGTCCAGGTGCTGGCGGTCGCCGGGACGCAGGTCGTGCAGCGACTGGCGGAAGCGAAGTTCCTCGATGATGTGGAAGATGGCCCACAGCACGTCAGTGAAGGTCTCGTGCTCCAGCAGCACGGGGTTTTCCAGCAAGCGGAGCAGGAAGTCACGCTTGTCGAGGACGAAGTCCTTGAGGCGTTGCAACTGCTCCCCATCCAGGTGGAAGGACAGGTCGGCCGCGGCCACGCGGGCGCGGCTGGCGGCGAACTCCTCGTCCGACCATTTCTTCACCTGGTTCAGCTCGCGGAGCACGGTAGGGTCGGTGACCAGGGGTGAGAGCATCCGCAGCAGGGGGGTGCCTACTTCGCCGAAGAAGGTGCCGATGACCATGTTCATCTTCTGCAGGCGGCTGAGTTTTTCCCGCCTGGCCAGCAACTGGTCAACCACCAGGACCACGAACAGGATGTGGATGGGGAGAAAGGCCAGCTCCAGGATCAGGTGCTCCTGGATAAGGTGGGCGTCGTGGAATAGCAGGAAGTGCACCCAGTACAGGAACACCGAGATGAGGACCATGAGCAGGGCGAGCCTTTTCTGCCAGCGCGACTCGTTTGCCACCGTGCACCACTCCTTTGCCGGGTTTCCCGCGCGGTCCCAGCGCGGGTGCTACGGAAGTAATTAGCCGTGGCGGCAAAGGAATCCTGCTCCGCGGGGCGGGCGGCAGCGGCCTGGCAGGCGCAGCGCACCCGCCGCGGTCAGGAACGGGGGGCACCGGCGCAGACAGGAAGGCGCCGGGTCACGCTGCATTGGAAATGGGGCAGCGGGGCAGGGTCAGTCTGCCACCTGCACCCTGGCCGCGGGGTCGAAAGGGGAGAGGCGGATTTCCAGCGAGAACAGGTAGGGGTAGTTCTCACGCAGGTGGCGCAGGTAGTCCAGCCACTGGACCAGCAGGCGTCCGAAGACCCGTTCGGTATCCCCGCACAGGTGCTCCACGTCGCCCCGGCGCAGTCCGGCCAGCGACGGGCGGTGCCGCAGCTCCTCGGTGAGGTGGAACACGGCCCACAGCACGTCGGTGAACGTCTCGTGCTCCAGGAGGTTGGGGTTCTGGAGCAGGGAGAGCAGGAAGTCGCGGTGCGCGAGCAGGAAGCCGCGCAACCGCTCCAGGTCCGCTTCGGCCAAGCGCAAATGGAACTCGGAGTCCCGGACCCTGGCGCGCAGTGACTCGAGCTGCGGGGGAGACCACCGTGCGATGGCCGCCAACTCCTGCAGCAGCGGGGCGTCGCCGGCGGCGGGGGAGAGCAGCCCGAGCAGCGCGGTGCCCAGCTCACCGAAGAAGACCCCGATAGCCATGTTCATCTTGCGCAGGCGTGCTGCCCGCTCCCGCCGGGCCAGCAGCTGGTTGAGCACCAGCACCACCAGCAGCACGTTCACCGGCAGGAATCCCATCTGGGCGATGAAGTAGCGCAGGATGAAGGGTCCGTCGCGGAAGATGGCGTAGTGCAGGGCGTAGAAGGTTATGGACAGCAAAATCAGCAGCGCCGCCAGCCGGGATTGCCAGTTCCATCTTGACATGGGCCGTCACTCCTTTATGCATTGGTAGGGCAACGTGCACGAAACAAGGGGCCCGGCGGCCCCTTCACTACCCGTCTGACCGGACCTTGCTGCTCAACCGACCTCTGCCAGGATGTCGCGGGCGGCCAGTACCCCGGCCACGCTGGCCTGTACCAGCCCCCGGGTCACCCCGGCACCGTCGCCGATGGCGTAGAGTCCGGGGATTTCGGTCTGCAGGCCGGCGCTCAGCCGCGGGCGGGCAGAGTAGAACTTCACCTCCACCCCGTAGAGCAGGGTGTGGTCGGAGGCGATGCCCGGCGCCAGCCGGTCGAGGGCCTGGATGGTCTCCTTCAGGTCTACCATGTAGCGGTGGGGCAACACCAGCGACAGGTCGCCGGGCACTGCCTCGCGCAGGCTGGGCGAAACCACCCCGCGGGCGATGCGTTCGCGGGTGGAGCGCCGGCCCCGCTGCAGGTCCCCGTACCGCTGGACGATAACCCCCCCTGACAGCAGGTTGGCCAGGCACGCGATGGAGCGGCCATAGAGGATGGGCTGGTTGAACGGTTCGGTGAACTGCTGGCTCACCAGCAGGGCGAAATTGGTGTTGTCGCTGCGCTTGCCAGCCCAGGAGTGACCGTTGACCGTGACCAGTCCCTCGGTGTTCTCCATCACCACCTCGCCGTGAGGGTTCATGCAGAAGGTGCGCACCGTGTCGTCGAAGTGACGGGAGTAGTACACGATCTTGGCCTCCCAGGCATGGTCGGTAATCTCCTCCAGCACCACCGCCGGGACCTCCACCCGCACGCCGACGTCCACCTGGTTGCTGCGCAGGGCGAGGCCCAGCCGCCCGGCTTCCTCAACGAACCACTGCGCGCCGATGCGCCCGGGGGCGCATACCACGCGCGGCGCCCGGTACTGGCCTTGTTCAGTGAGCACCCCGGCAGCGCGGCCGTCCTCCACCAGGATGCGCTGTACGGCCTCGTTGTGGTGCACCTCCACCCGTGCCGGCAGGGCGGCGCGGAATCCCTGCAGCACCCGTTCGGTGTTCTCAGTCCCCATGTGGCGGATGCGGGCGGGGATGAGCCGCAGGTCGGCCTGGGCGGCGCGGCGCTTGAGGCCCTCCAGGTAGTCGCTGTCCTCGCCGAAGACCCGGTCAGGGGCACCGTGGCGCACGTAGATGGCATCCACGTAGGCGATGAGTTCGGCCAGCCGCTCCTTCCCCACGTATTCCTCCAGCCAGCCGCCGAACTCGGTGGTGAGGGTCAGCTTGCCGTCGGAGAAGGCGCCTGCCCCGCCCCACCCGCTGGTGATGGAGCAGGGCTGGCACTGCCGGCACGCATCGCTGGCCTCCTTCACGCACTGCCGCTTGGCCACCTCCCTGCCTTTCTCCACCATCAGCACCGACAACGACGAGTGCGCCGCCAGTTCAAGGGCACAGAAAATCCCGGCCGGTCCGGCACCGATGATGATGACGTCATACTCACGGCTCACGACTTCACCTCGCCTGTCAGGAGTTGGTATCTACCTCGATTATACCAGAGTGGTGGCGCGCGCCCCGCCCGCAGTGGGGCGCCCGCTTTGACAGCGGGGGGCCCTGAAGCTATGATGAGGATGGGAATCTGGCAAGGGTTGGCGGCGCGGCAAAGCTACCACCCGTCCGCGAGGGAGGAGCCCGGTAGCGGTGCAGTCGAAGTGCGCGTACCTGTTGGTGGGAGAGGAAGACTACCTGCTCGAGCAACGGCTGACGCAGGTGGTGCAAGGACTGGGTGCCCCGGGGGAAGTGGAACGGGTCACCCTGGAGGACGACGCGGCCGGCAGGCAACAGCTGCTGGAATTCCTGGCAGCCACGCCCCTGTTCGCGCATCTGCGGGTGCTGGTGGTGCGCCACCCGCGCTGGTTCGGCGCGCCCGGGAGCAAGGGAGCTCAGAACCTTCCCGCCGTGCAGGAGGCGCTGGCGCGGTGGCTGCAGAACCCCAATCCTTACCTCACGCTGGTGTTTACTGCCGAGAGTGTTGCCCGCACCAACCCCCTGGTCAAGCTGCTGGCCCGGGCAGGAGCAGTGGAGGAGCTGAAGCGACCGGCCGGCCGTGAACTGGTGGCCTGGCTGGAGGCGGAGTTCGCGCGTCGGGGGGCAAGAGCGGAACGCGACCTGGTGCGGGAAATGGCCGCGTCGGGACAGGAGATGTCGGCGCTGGCCAACCAGGCGGAGAAGATTGCCCTGGCATTCGGGGACCGGCCGGTGAGTGCCGGGATGGCCCGGGAGCTGCTGGAGGGACGCGAGGAGGCCAGGGTGTTCGCGCTGAGCGACGCCTTGCTGCAGCGGCAGGCCCCTGCCGCCCTGCGGGCCCTGCACCAGCTGCTGGTGCAGGGAGAACCGCCGCTGCGCATGCTGGCAGTGATTTCCCGCCAGTTCGTGAGCCTGGGCAAGGTCAAGGCCTGCCTGGAGCAGGGCATGGCCCCGGCGGGCATGGCCGAGAGACTTGCCATGAAAGAGTTCCTGGTCACCAGGATGGCCCGGGCCGCCGCCCGCTTCTCGTGGGAGGAACTGGAAGAAGCGTGCCTCGGGCTCTTGAGCGCGGACATGGCCCTCAAGAGTTCGCCGCTGGACGAGCGGCTGGTGCTGGAAATGCTGGTCGCCAGGATATGCCTGCCGGCGTAAGGCCGCGGGCTGTCAAGGGAAGGAGTTGGGAGCATGGAGTTCAGCAGCCTCAACCTGAGTCCGGAAGTGCTGCAGGCGCTCAACCTCATGGGATTCGAGGAAGCCACGCCCATCCAGGAGCAGGCCCTGCCCGTGGGGCTGGCCGGGCGCGATGTGATAGGGCAGGCACAGACTGGCACCGGCAAGACCGCTGCCTTCGGGATACCACTGGTGGAGAAGACGGATCCGGCCCTCGAATACGTACAGGGGCTGGTGGTGACCCCCACCCGCGAACTGGCCATGCAGGTAGCCGAAGAGCTCAACAAGCTGGGGGCCATCAAGCGGGTGCATGCGCTCCCCATCTACGGCGGTCAGGACATCGAGCGCCAGATCAAGGCGCTGCGCAAGCGGCCCCACATCGTGGTGGGGACGCCGGGCCGGCTGATGGACCACATGCGCCGGCGCACCATGCGCCTGAACCATGTCGGCACGGTGGTCCTGGACGAGGCGGACGAGATGCTGAACATGGGGTTCATCGAGGACATCGAGTTCATCCTGGGGCAGGTGCCGCAAGACCGCCAGACCATGCTCTTCTCGGCCACCATGCCGCGGGTCATCCTCGACATTGCCGAGCGCTTCATGCGTGACCCCGTGACCGTGAGCGTGCGCTCGCGCGAGCTGACGGTCCCCAACACCGAGCAGTACTACATCGAGGTCCAGGAGGACAAGAAGTTCGATGTCCTGTGCCGGCTGTTGGACCTCGAGTCGCCGGAGCAGGCCATCGTCTTCGGCCGCACCAAGCGCCGGGTGGGGGAACTGTCGGATGCCCTGGACAAGCGAGGGTATTCGGCGGAAGGATTGCACGGCGACCTTACCCAGGCCCAGCGCGATAGCGTCATGCGACGGTTCCGCGAGGGAACGGTGGAAGTCCTGGTGGCCACTGATGTAGCGGCCCGGGGGCTGGACATCACCGGCATCACCCACGTCTACAACTTCGATATCCCCCAGGACCCGGAGTGGTACGTGCACCGTATCGGCCGCACCGGCCGGTTGGGCAGGCCCGGACAGGCCATCACCTTTGTCACCCCGCGGGAGCTCGATCACCTGCGGGCCATCGAACATGTCACCAAGCGGCGCATCGTGCGCCGTCCCATCCCTACCATCACCGAGGCCATCAAGGGACAGGAGAGCGCCACCGTTACGCGGCTCCTGGAACTGGCAGGATCGGCGGACATCGAGGTGTACCGGGGGCTGGCCAAGGACCTGCTGGAGGAAACGGACTCGGTGGCACTGCTGGCCGCCGCCTTGCGCATGCTCATCAGGGAGCCCAGCAGCGAGCAGGTCCGCCTGACCGAGGAAGCCCCGGTGAGCGTGCGACGCGCCCGCCGACTGGCGGAGCCGCGCGGCGCGGCCGGGGGGCAGCGGCGCAGCGCCCGCCCTGCCAGTGACCGGAGGAGGCCGCGGCCCGGGCGGAGTTAGCGGGCACACGGCCAGGCGGGGCTGCCTCGCCGACTGAGCGCCGGGCGACAACAAGGGGGGGCTGCGGTGAAACGGCTGACCCTGGAAGTCAAGGGGATGAGCTGTGCGGCCTGCGCTGCCCGCGTCGAGCAGGGACTGGCCCGGATGCCGGGGGTGCAGCAGGCGTGGGTGAACCTGGCCAGCGAACAGGCCACGGTGGACTTCGACGAGCGAAGCCTGTCGCCGGGAGAACTGGTGCAGCAGGTGGAACGGCTGGGGTACCGGGTAGGAATGCGGCGAGTGGAGTTCGCGCTGCAAGGCATGACCTGTGCCGCCTGCGCCAGCCGCATCGAGAAGGCACTGGAACGCTTGCCCGCAGTGCTGAGCGCGCGGGTCAACCTGGCTACCGAAACGGCGGCCGTGGACTACCTGCCGGGGGCCATCTCGCCGCGGGAAATGGTGGCGGTCATCACCCGCCTGGGGTACGGGGCGCGCCAACTGGAGGGAGCCGGCCAGGCAATGGGCGGTGCCGAGGCCGGAGAATTGGCGGCCCGCCGCCGCCTCCTGCTGCTGGCGGCGGTGCTCTCCTTCCCGTTCCTGCTCATCATGGCCGGAGAGACGCTGGGCCTCGGCCTGCCGGCCTGGCTGACCTCCTATGCTACCCAGCTGCTGCTGGCAACCCCGGTGCAGTTCATTGCCGGGTTTCCTTTCTACCGCGGGGCTTTCTTCGCC
Source organism: Syntrophomonadaceae bacterium (assembly GCA_029907055.1). Taxonomy (GTDB): domain Bacteria; phylum Bacillota; class Syntrophomonadia; order Syntrophomonadales; family Syntrophothermaceae; genus JARYMO01. The sequence continues at coordinate 7,447 of JARYMO010000028.1, forward strand.
CTGCGCGGCGGCAGTGCCAACATGGACGTGCTGGTAGCGCTGGGCACCAGCGTGGCCTGGGCGTACAGTGCCGCCTCCCCCCTCATCCTCCACCACGGCCACCGCTATTTCGAAGTCAGCGCCATGCTCATCACCCTGGTCCTGCTGGGAAAGTACCTGGAGACTGCCGCCCGCGGGAGGACATCGGAGGCCATTCGCCGCCTGGTGGCCCTGCAGCCGCAGGAAGCGACCCTGCTGGTGGCAGGAGAGGAGCGCACGGTACCCATCGCTTCCGTGCAGGTGGGCGACACGGTGCTGGTGCGCCCCGGGGAGCGCATCCCTGTCGACGGGGTGGTGCGAGAGGGTGTTTCGGCCGTCGACGAATCCATGCTGACCGGGGAAAGCATCCCGGTGGAAAAGGGCCCGGGCGCGCTGGTCACCGCCGCTACCGTCAATACCTACGGGGCGCTGGAGGTGACGGCGGCGCGGGTGGGGGAGGACACCACCCTGGCCCACATCATCCGCGTGGTGCGGGAAGCGCAGGCTTCACGGGCCCCCATCCAGCGCCTGGCCGACCGGGTGGCAGGGGTGTTCGTACCGGTGGTGCTGGTGCTGTCGCTGGCCACTTTCGCCGCCTGGTACTGGGGGTTGACCGACCAGGACGCGGAGCGGGCCCTGGTGGCGGCGGTGGCGGTGCTGGTGATTGCCTGTCCCTGCGCCATGGGCCTGGCCACTCCCACTGCCATCATGGTGGGTACCGGCAAGGGCGCGGAGCAGGGCATCCTGGTGCGGGGAGGAGAGTACCTGGAGCTGCTGAGCCGGGTGGACACAGTGGTGCTTGACAAGACCGGGACGCTCACCACCGGTCGCCTGCAGGTGACCGAGGTCCGTCCCCTGGAGGAAAGAATCAGCGCGCCGGAATTGCTCGCGCTGGCGGCGGCGGTAGAAGCCAGATCCGAGCACCCGCTGGCCGCTGCCATCGTGGAGGCGGCGCGGCACGGGGGCGGGGGAGCGCAGCGGGAAGCCACCCAGGTCACGGCCGTGCCCGGACGGGGGGTGCTCGGAACCGTGGACGGGGCGCAGGTGGCGGTGGGGACGCCCGCCTTCCTGGCCGGCCTGGGTGTGGAGACGGTGGAGCTTGAGAAGCTGGTGGCGGCGGCGGCCGCCCGGGGGACGACGGCAGTGGCAGTGGCCGTCGATGGGCTCCCCCAGGGTATCGTGGCCCTGGCCGACACGGTGCGCGAGACGGCCCGCCAGGCAGTGAGCGAGCTGCGCCGGCTGGGGCTGGACGTGTGGATGATCACCGGTGACAACCGCTACGTGGCGCAGGCGGTGGCGGTCGCTACTGGCATCGAACAGGTGATGGCGGAGGTGCTGCCCCAGGAGAAGGCTGCCCGGGTGGAGGAACTGAGGCGGGCGGGCAGGGTGGTAGCCATGGTGGGCGACGGCATCAACGATGCCCCGGCGCTGGCGGCCGCGGACGTGGGCATTGCCATGGGCGGCGGCACCGACATCGCCATGGAGGCAGCCGACATCACGCTCACCCGCGGGGATCCACTGGCCGTCCCCATGGCTGTCCGCCTCGGCCGCGCCACGCTGCGCACCATCAAGCAGAACCTGTTCTGGGCCTTCGCCTACAACATCGTCGGTATCCCGGTGGCGGCCGCCGGCCTGCTTAACCCGGTGGTAGCCGGGGCGGCCATGGCGCTGAGCTCGGTGTCGGTGGTCAGCAACGCCCTGCGCCTGCGGAGGGCACGGCTGGAAGGCAGTGCCTGAAACGCGGAGCGGGTGTCATGCCTCGACGGCTGCTGCGGGTAGCGACGCCGGCTCCAGGTGGGGAGCAGACCTCTTCAGCCGCAGGGCCAGGACCAGGGCCACCGTGCACAGGGCGGCCGACACGATGAAGCAGTCGGCAATGGCGTTGACCATGGCCTCGCGGACGGCCATCGAGTAGAGGATATTGCCGCCCAGCAGCGGTACCGCCGCCGCTCCCATCCCGGAGGCAGTGGCGATGCCCTGCAGGGCGCTGGCCAGCGCTTCCCCCTGGCTGTTGTCGAGCTTGGCGGACGCCGCCAGGTTGGCCAGGTGGAAGGCATGACGGTGCTGCATGATGGAGGTGAACATGGCCACCCCCAGGGAGGACGCCACCTGGCGCACCACATTGCTGAGGGCCGATGCACGGCCCACCAGCCGCAAGGGCACGGTGTTCATGCCGGCAGTGTTGACCGGCATGAAGGACAGCCCCATGCCGATGCCCCGCAGCGCCAGCCAGGCGCTCATGACCAGGTAGGGTGTCATCTGGTTGAAATCGGCCATCATGTAGGTGGTCCACACCACGACGGCCAGGCCTGTCAGCACTACCCCCCGCGGTCCGTAGCGGTCGAACATCTTGCCGCTCAGCGGCATCATCAGCCCCGAGGCCAGCGCGGCCGGGAACATGATGAGCCCGGTGGTCATGGCCCGCAGGCCGAAGACGCTCTGCAGCAGCAGGGGGACCAGGAAAATGACCCCGAACATCCCGATGGCGAGGATGGAACCGATGACCAGGGAAATGGTAAATAGCGAGTTCTTCAACAGGGAGAGGTCGAGGATGGGTTCGGGGTGGAACCACTCGTTCACGGCCAGGACTGCCAGGGAAACCCCCGAGACGGCCAGCAGGGACACGATGTAGGGCGAAGACCAGCCGTGCTGGTTGCCCTGGCTGAGAGCGAGCAACAGGCAGAACAGCCCCACGCTGGCGCTCACCAACCCCACCAGGTCGAAGTGCTTGCCCACTAACCGCTCGGTCTCATCCAGGATGACGGAGGCCAGGAAGAGGTTGACCACCCCGATGGGCAGGTTGAGGTAGAAGATGACCCGCCAGCTGACGGAATCCACCAGGTACCCGCCCAGGGTGGGACCCACCGCCGGGGCCAGCATGGCCGAGATGCCCCACAGTCCGAGGACCATTCCCATGCGCGACCGGGGGTAGTTGTGGTAGAGCATGGCCATGCCCACCGGCTGCATGATGCCTCCCCCGACGGCCTGCAGCACGCGGGCGCCGATGAGGGCATCCAGGTTCCATGCCAGCCCGCACAGCGCCGAACCCGCCACGAACACCGCCAGCGAGGCCATGTACAGGCGCTTGTAGCCGAAAGTATCTCCCAGGTACCCGGAAACGGGCATGACGATGCCCAGGGTCAGCATGTAGATGGTGACCACCCACTGGATGCGGTCGGGCGAAGCCCCGAACACGGCCATCAGGCGGGGCAGCGTCACGTTGACGATGGTGCCGTCCAGCATGGCCATGAAGGAACCGATGATGATGACCAGCAGGATAGAGTAGTCCAGCGGGGCTGAAGATTCCTGCGACATGTCCTGGCCCCCTGCGCTCAGCGGTCCGTGCCGGTGTGGATCTTCACCACCGCCGACATGCCCGGCTTCAGTACCAGCCCGTTGCGCTCGACGCGTATCCTGATGGGCACGCGCTGGCTCACCTTGGTGTAGTTCCCGGAGGTGTTTTCGGCCGGAATGAGGGCGAAGGTGGACTGGGTCGCCGCTCCCACCTCCGCCACCCTGCCCTTCAGCTTGCGTCCCGGGTAGGCATCGATGCGCACCTCCACTTCCTGGCCGGGTCGGATGCGCCCGATCTTGCCTTCGTCAATGTTGGCCACCACCCAGGTGGTCTCCAGGTCCACCAGCGTGAGCAGGGTCTGGCCGGCCGCCACGTTCTCGCCTGTCTGCGCAGCGATGCGCACCACAGTGCCCCCCACGGGAGCTTTCACCATGGTGTTGTCCCAGGCCAGCTGAGCGCTCTTCACGGCAGCCCGGGCCGATTCGACCTGGGCCTGGTAGAGGGGAGCGCCGGTGCGGCTGATGGAGTCCAGCCTGGCGAGCGATTCCTCCAGGCTGGCGGAGGCGGCCGCCGCGTTAGCCTGCGCTGCCTCCAGCGCCGCCCGCGC
>JARYMO010000029.1 GCA_029907055.1 Syntrophomonadaceae bacterium
CAGCTCCACCCCGCCGTCTCCCTCCGCGCCCGGCAGCTCCTGCAGCAGGGCGTCCACCGCCGCGAAGGTCCTCCTGGCCGCGGCCGCCTCCTGGGCATAGCCGACCGTGGCCTCTTCGTCCTCTGCCTCCTCCAACGGCAGCTCCTCCCGCCGCTCCAGGCTGTCCGCCAGCTCCAGCAGCCGCCGGTAACGCTCGCGCCCCCTTCCCACCCGGGCCTGGTCCAGCAGGCGGCGCACCCGCCACACCGGCACTGCCTCCCCCCCGTTCCAGAAGCCGCGCGGGTCCGCTTCCCGCAGCAGCACCAGCAGGGAACCGTCGCTGAAGTCGCTCCCCAGCCAGTCCAGCAGCGCGCGCAGCACCCTGCCCGGGCGGGTCATGGCTGCCGGGAAGCCCTCCAGCACCGTCAGGGGGACGCCCATCTGCTGGGCCAGGGCCTGGAAGGCCGCCACGTACTCCTCCGCCGCCCAGGCGACGGCCACCTGGTCGAAGGGAAGGCCCGCCCCGTGCACCCTGCGCAGCACCTCGCGCGCCTCGTTCACCACCCCGTGCGCCGCGAACACCTCCACGCTCCCGTCCCCCACCGGGGGCGGCGCGCTGCCCGCGTCCTCGGCCAGCCAGGCCAGGCGCTCCAGGTCGGTGGAAGGCGAACCCACGGCCCGGCCGCCGCTGCTCAGCCGGTACAGGTGCGGGCCGGCCAGCAGCTCCAGCAGCTCCTGCTCCAGCGGGGTGAGGTCGAGGCAGTCCGACAGCAGGTAGAAGGCCTGCGCTGCGCCCGCCCTTCCCTCCCTGGCCGCCTCCAGCGCCAGGGCGGTCAGCCCGGGGCCGTCCACCAGCCCCTGCTCCTGCAACCGGCGCTCGTACTCGGCCAGGATGCGGACCAGGTCCTCGCCCCGCGCCCGCTCCTCGAAGCAGGTCGACTGCAGGGTGGCGCTGGTCAGCCCAACCCCCCGCAGCGCCTGCACCGCCTCGTGGATGGCGCTGACGAGGCCGGTGCCGTCCGCGTGCAACCGGTAGTACGCCAGCCCACCCTCCTCCTGCAGGCGGCGGCAGATGGCCTCCACCAGCCCGCGGGCCTCGCGCGGGCCCACGAAGCGCAGCCCGGTGCCTGCCAGCCCCGGCCCGGCCACCTCCATGGCCAGCCCCTGCGGGGTGGCTGCCCGCAGGTTGACCCAGCCCCCGAAGTCGCGGGCCAGGGTGTGCAGGGCCTCCCTGCCCACCGTCCACGACGGCACCAGCAGCACCTTCTCCTCCAGCCGGTGCCGCTGGCAGATGGCGTCGAGTTCCGCCAACAGGCTGTTCATGCGCTTCCCTCCGCTGTGCGGCGCGCAGTCACGCGCCGCCCCTGCCAACAACGGCCGTTCTCTGCCCAGCAGCCGCGCTCCCAGCGTCCGACCGCGACCGCGGCATGAACGACAGGGGGCCGCTACCCGCGGTAGCAGCCCCTGGTACGGTCCCGGCCGCCATTCCTCTGTATCCCTGTTTCGCCCCCTTGCCCCGGAAATCCTGCCGCCACCGGGCTGCCCGCAGCGCCTGGAACAAGGGGACGCTCTTTTTGTTTCACCCCTGAAACGCGGGGACGCTCTTCTTGTTTCATCGGTGGCACCAGCTGATGCTCTCCCGGTGAAACAAGGGGACGCTCTTTTCGTTTCACCCGCCCCCTTGGAGCTGGGGAGGCCCGCCTGCGACCTGTAGCGGCGCAGCGGAGCCTTCCCGCCGCCTGCAATGCGGAGGGCCGCCGGGGGCAGGACCGTCGGTTTTTTCTGGGGCACGGCGCACCCAGGGAACGGGGCTGCCGCAACGGAGAAGGGGTCTCGCAGGGAGCACGGGGAGCGGCGGCTGCCGCTCAGTGCCGGTGGGGGTCGAGGACGTAGAAGGGCCCGCGCCCACGCCGGTTGCCGGCGTAGTCGGGGAGTTTCAGCAGGCAGCCAGGGCGCAGGTGGTAGAGCATGCCCACCGTGGCGCACACCAGGGCGTCCAGCGCGCCGTCGCTGACCAGCGCGGGCGGTTCCGGTGGCACTGCGGGGCGCAGGCCGAAGTGGGCGCACCACAGTTCCCACAGCCGCGCCGCCGCCCCCTGGTCCGGCTTGTAGGCGCGCACCAGGCCCAGGGCGCCGGGGTGGTGCAGGTGCAGGAAGAAGTACAGGCAGGAGCGGGGGTGGGTCTCCAGGATGGTGCCCACCGACGGCGCCAGCAGCTCCGCCAGCTGCCTGCCCCGCACCGGCACCGCCATCAGCGAGTTCTGTGACGCCACCCAGGGCATGAACTCGGCCGGCAGCAGGTTGCGCAGGCAGATGTCGGACTCGCGAAACCCGTTCTCGTCCGCCGGCGACCAGGTGAGCTGGGCGTCGAGCACCGCGGCGCGCACCTCGCGGTCCTCGGCCATCTCGGCAATGGCCGTCAGGCTCAGGCCGCTCTGCGGGGGTTGCCAGGCCGGCCGCCCCTCGCCGTCCACCTCCAGCAGGCAGGTCCAGGTGTTCTTCGCCCCCGCGATGTCAACTCCCAGGTACACTGGTGTGTCGCCTCCCCTCCACCCCTCGCCGCGGCCGGCAGCCGCGCCGGCAACTCTTTGCAGCCCAGCGCCGCCTCTCGCATGTCCGCTGGCGTCATTATCCCGAAACCCGGGCCTGGCAGCCAGCCGGGTCTGCCCCCCGCCGGATCCACCGCCCGCGGTGCCAGGGCTGCCTGCTAGCCTGCGCCCCCGAACACCCGGCGGTGCACGGCTTCGAGCTGGGCCTGGCGGTCCTCGATGACCGTCCGCCCCTCCAGCACCTGCCCAGTCATGACGAAGTAGCGGCCGCGGTCATACATCTCCACCTCGCCGTCGGCCCAGGGCCTACGGTTGCCCGGCCCTGACAGCCGGCCACGCAGGATGATGTGCAGCCCGCGGCCGCTCACCGAAAGCTCGCTGTAAGAACTCAGGGTCTCCAGGAACTCCCGTCCCCAGGCGGCGATGTCGCCGGTGGCCGGGTCACGGCAGCTGTCCAGGTCAATGCCGCAGTAGGGGTCTCCTGCGGTGAACACGAACCCCACGCCGTCGAAGTGGCCTTCGGAGGCCCGCGCCACCGCCTCGGCGAAGCTGCCCCAGGTGCCGGGGTCGTTCACCCGCGCCATGGCGCGCGCCGTCCGCCGCGGGTTGAACGGCAGCTTGGTCAGCCTTCCGCTCCTGCTGGGCCGGCCGTAGGCCCAGCAGACCCACTGCGGCAGCGCCTTGAGTTCCTCCGGTATGTTGGCCAGGGTCCGGATCCAGGCCTCGCTCCCGGCTGGCTGCATGTGGGGTCGTCACCTCCTGCTGGCTACACTCGGCTGGCTACAGCCGCCCCGCGCAGGCGGCGCACAGGCCGGGCCCCTTGAGGTCGGTGTCTTCCAGGCAGTTGGAGAAGTGCATCACACACCGCGGGTCCGGACAGTGGCCCAGCCCCAGGGTGTGCCCGATCTCGTGCACCGCCTCCTTCAAGGCGCGCTGGCGGAGCACCCCTTCCTGCTCCCCGCCGCGCGGGTGCAGCCGCGCCAGCGAGATGATGGCGGTGTCCGCGGTGGCCAGGCCGAAGACGAAGTTCATGCCTGGCACGAAGAGGTCGACGTCCACCACTCCCAGCAGCGTGCCGCCGTCTGCCGGACGGCCCAGCGCCAGCCGGGCCACCAGCAGGTCGGCCCGGTACTGGCAGCGGCGGCCGTCCCAGGCCATGTGCTCAGGCTCCACCGGCGCCGCCACCCGGCAGGGCAGGCGGTAGACGCCCTCCAGCCCGGCGGCGAGGAATTCCAGCAGCTCGCCGGGGATGTCGCCTATCGGCTGCAGGACAATGCACCTCCTGGCCACCGCTCCACCTCCTGCTGCCGCACCCTGCGTCCAAGGCCGCCTTGAACCACCGCGAAGGCCGGCAGGACTTCCCTTGGGGAATCCGTGCGTACCGTCTACCAACGGGTGGGGAGAACAGCCGCGCCGGCTCCGCCGAGCGTGGGCGCGAGCGACGGGACGCAGGCTGATCGCGCATCACCGCGGGGCGCCTGTCTCTATTGTCTCAGCTTCCCCGGCGCCAGGCAATGCGGGCCCGCGCCCGGGAACGCCCTCCTGAAACAAGGGGACGCTCTTTTCGTTTCAGCCGGCGGCCCCCCGGGAAACAGGGGATCGCTCCTCCTGTGGCCCACTCCTGCCTGCGTCCGGGCCCGCACCTTTTCCCGCACCCACGGTAGGAATACGGGATTGGCGAACCGAATACGATACTCAGGAGGGGAGGTTGGACTTCCCGCGGGAAGGGAGGGATGAGCTTGGACTACGTTGCCTGGCTGGTCATCGCGCTGGCCTGCGGCATCATCGAAATGCTGACCCTGGGGTTCTGGTTCCTGTTCCTGGCCCTGGCCGCCCTGGCCATGAGCGGCGCGGTGGCCCTCGGCCTGGTGCCGGGCCTGACCGCACAGGTGCTGCTCTTCGGGGCGCTGACGGTGGCGCTTATCGTGTTCGCGCGGCCGCTGGCCATGCGGTTGTTCAAGACCCGCAATGTGCCCAGCAACGTCGACTCCATGGTGGGGATGACGGCGGTGGTGACCCGGGACATCGCCCCGCTGGACACCGGCCTGGTCAAGATCTACGGCGAGGTGTGGACCGCCTACTCAGACCACTACATCCCCGCCGGGGCGCGGGTGGTCATCCGCCGGGTAGACGGCGTCAAGGTGTGGGTGGACCCGCTGGAACACGGTCCCGAGAAGCCCGGGCAGGACGAGTAATTGGGAGGTGACGTGAGTGGATTTCTGGACGTACCTGTTGCTGCTGTTCTTCCTCATTATCCTGTTCCGCTCCATCCGCATCATCCGCCAGTCGACGGTGGGCATCGTGGAGCGGCTGGGCAGGTTCCACGGCAAGGCCGAGCAGGGCATCAACATCATCGTGCCCTTCGTCGACCGTTTCCGCGCCATCGTTGACCTGCGCGAGCAGGTGGTGGACTTTCCGCCCCAGCCGGTCATCACCAAGGACAACGTGACCATGCAGATCGACACCGTGGTGTACTACCAGGTCACCGACGCTTTCCGCTACATCTACGAGATCGCCAATCCCCTGGCGGCCATCGAGAACCTCACCGCCACCACCCTGCGCAACATCGTGGGCGAGATGGAGTTGGACCAGACCCTGACCTCGCGCGACATCGTCAACAGCAAACTGCGCCAGGTGCTGGACGACGCCACCGACAAGTGGGGCATCAAGGTCAACCGGGTGGAGCTCAAGAACATCCTGCCCCCCACCGACATCCAGCAGGCGATGGAGAAGCAGATGCGCGCCGAGCGGGAGAAGCGCGAAGCGGTGCTGCGGGCCGAGGGGCAGAAGACGGCCGCCATCCTCACCGCCGAGGGCGAGAAGCAGGCCACCATCCTGAGGGCGGAGGCGGCCCGGGAATCGGCCATCCGCCAAGCGGAAGGGGTGCGCGAGTCCACCATCCTCAAGGCCGATGGCGAGGCCACGGCCATCCTCAAGGTGCAGCAGGCCTTCGCCGACAGCCTGCGCATGATCCGGGAAGCCGGCGCCGACGACAAGGTCTTGGCCCTGAAGTCGCTGGAGGCCATCAAGGATGTGGCCAACGGGCAGGCCACCAAGATCATCATGCCGGCCGACCTGGCCGGCCTGGGCGGGGTGCTGGCGGCGCTGAGGGAAGCCTACGGCGGGGCCCCCGGCGGTGCCGCCCTCCCCGCCGCACACGTGGCGGCGCCGGCGCCGGTCGCCCCCGGGGCGCCCGCGGGGATGGGAGCGCCCGAGTAGCAGGCAAAGTAACCGCGCGGGTCTCGGCGCTGGTCACGCGCAACGGAGACGGCCGAGGCGGGCAGAGGGATGCGCGTGGCCCGGGTCCCGAGGGGCATCCCCCTGTGGTGCCCGCGGACGGGCCAAGGGGAAATCCGCTTGAAGGAAACGAGTTCAGGTGGCGGAGCGGGCTGCGGCCCGCTCCGCGCATGCTGGCGAACAGGAACGGCAAGGGGGCGCATGCCACGGGCGCCCTCTCGCGGGGCGCGCAGCGGGCGTGCTCTTGCTCGGCGGGCGCCGGGGACCGTAATCGCCCGCGCCAGGCAGGGAGTAGAAGGGCCACACGTTGAAACGGGAAGAGCGTCCCCTTGTTTCGCTGGGAGTGGACGGACCACCCCTGAAACAAAAAGAGCGTCCCCTTGTTTCAGCCGAAGCGCTGCTTGATCTTGGCCCACAGGCCGCTGCCCACCATCTGGTCGGCGGCCTTGACGATGCGCTGGACGAGGTCGAGGATGTCCTCCTCGCCCGCCCAGTGGCGACGCAGCACCTCGGGGTCGGTGCGGGTCAGCATGTTGTTCAGCACCCAGGCCGCGGCCGCCACGTCGTCGGCGTAGCCCAGCGGGCCGATGAGGGCCTCGGGCAGGAAATCGAGCGGGAAGAGGAAGTACGCCAGCACCGCCCCCAGGGCGGCCTTGTCCTTCACGTACACGTCCCGGTCCAGCATCAACCGGCACAGCAGGTGCACCAGGTCGGGCGCCGCCAGCAGGAACTCCGCGTAGCGGTAGTCCTTACCCGCCTTGCTCTGCAGCCACTCCCGCAGCTCGTCGCGCATCTTCTGGTAGAAATCCGGCTTCGGCACCTGCACCCGTTCTCCCCTCCTTCCCCCCTGAAACAAGGGGACGCTCTTTTCGCTTCAGCCCCTCTCTTGAAACAAGGGGACGCTCTTTTTGTTTCAGCCGGCTCCGACGTCCCCTGCCCAATTCCAGGGAGGCGTTGCCGGTCCGCCGCCGGCGCTCACTCCATGCGGGCGTCCAGCGCCGCACCCACCCCCACTACTGCCGCTACCGCCTGCACCGCCAGCCGGTCCCCCTCCTTCAGTAGCCGGTTGGAGGCGGTGGTGTTGATGTCGGTGGGGTCGTTGAACCAGTCCAGGGCCAGCTTCACGGCCTGGGCCCGCAGTTCCATGGCCTCGGCCATGTCCTTGGTGGCTCCCTTCAGGGCCCGCTTGTGGGCCCGGGAGAGCCCCTCGGGCGCGTCCATGTCCTCGAAATCCTTCTTGAGCTGCTGCAGCCGCGTGCGCAGGGCACTCAGGCGCTGGCGTGCCTGGTCCTGGGTGATGGTACCCCGGTTGAGCGCCACGAACGTCGCCACCCACTCGTTCCAGGTCGAGTCCATGCGGCTGACGGTGCTCTTCCAGCCCACGTACCAGCGCTCGAAGTTCGCCTTCTGCTCTTCGGGCGCCGCCTCGCAGCCGCTGCCCGCCAGCACCAGGAACGCCGCCAGGAGGATGAGGGCCACCGACGGCCTCGCTTGTCTCACTCCACCACCCCCAGATGAAGCATGTGGGCGGGACCGCCACCGGCGACCGCCCCTCCAGTTTCTGCTCCCTATTCCCTATTCGACAACCTAGCGCGCGAGCCCTTCACCGCCGTGCTGGGCAGCCGACCTCACCGCTCCAGGTGGATCCTGCCCACCCCCGCCCTCACCTGCACGTACACTTCTCCCCCGGGGTCACTGCAGTCGCCGCCCAGGTACTCGTCCTCCACCAGCTGCAGGCCGTCGGCGCTCACGCCGCCCACGCCCCCGTCGACGCGCACCCTCGCGCACCCTTCACGCGGGAGCAGGACGGTCACCTCCCCCACCCCGGCGGCAACGCTCACCCGCAGGTCGCCGCCCCGGTAGCCCCGCAGGTCCAGGGTGGTGTCCCCCACGCCGCCCGTGACCTGTAGGCTGCGCAGGAGCAGGCTCCCCAGCTCCAGCCGGCAGGGCCCCACGCCAGTGTGCACCCGCAGGTCCAGGGGCACGCGGTCGCTGAAGGCCACCTGCCACTGGTACTGCACCTCTCCCCGCACAGTCCCCGAGGTGGACGGCTGGCGCACCTCCAGCACGCCCCGGCCCCCCTCCTCCGCGTAGCTGACTTCCGGTTCCCACGCCTCCACATTGTAGGTAAAATCGGCTTCCATCAAATGGCCCGCCCCGCCGCTGACCACCAGCTCGCCAGTGCCCATCTGCAGGAGCGCGCTCACCAAGGAGACGGCGCCGGCGCTCACCTCGCGGTGCTGGTGGCGGGCCTCCCCCGCCTGCAGCTCCTCTGCGGCCGACGGGGTGACAATGACCACCTCCTGGCGGAGGGCATCCCAGTCGACCCTGGCCCCCAGGGCCTCGCTCACGAAACGGGCCGGCACCAGCACTCTCCCCGCCACGATGCGTGCCGGCACCTCCAGCCTCACCGCCTGGCCGTTGCGGTAGGCCACCGTCCGCCCTACGCCCAGGCGCAGCGTCACCCCCTGGCCCACCACCGTGACGGTGCGTTGGGTGCCGTCCCAGTCCACCCGGGCACCCAGGGCTTCGAACACCCCCCGCAGGGGCACCAGCGTCTGTCCCTGCACCAGCACCGGGGGCGGCTGCGGTTCCACCACCCGCCCGTTAACGATGAGCACCGGCGCCGCCTGGGCCGGCGAGCTCGCCGCCAGCCAGCACACCAGCGCCAGCAGCATCCCTGTCCACCACCTCATGCCCTTCATCCTCTCCTGTCCAGGGCCCCCCTTGGTGGCGGGCCTCCACCCCTGTCTGCCGCACGCGTGGGCCTCCTCCACAGGCCGCTCTTCCCTACCCTGTTTCCTTTGGCCGCAACGGGGCACCGGGTGAAACGAAAAGAGCGTCCCCTTGTTTCAGAGGCGTGAAACGAAAAGAGCGTCCCCTTGTTTCAGGGGGAGAGGTCGTGCTCGGCGCGGGCCACGCGGGGGATGACGGCCAGCACCGAGTCGGGGTTGAGGGAGATGGAGTCGATGCCCGCCTCCACCAGGAAGGCGGCGAACTCCGGGTAGTCGCTGGGGGCCTGCCCGCAGATGCCCACCTTGCGGCCGGCGGCGTGGGCGACCTCGATGACCTGCCGGATCATCCGCCGCACCGCCTCGTTGCGCTCGTCGAAGAGGTGGGCCAGCTCGGAGGACTCCCGGTCCACCCCCAGCACCAGCATGGTGAGGTCGTTGCTGCCGATGGAGAAGCCGTCGAAGTACTGGGCGAACTGCTCGGCCAGCACCACGTTGGAGGGGATCTCGCACATCACGTAGACCTCCAGCCCCTTCTCGCCCCGCACCAGGCCGTTGGCGGCCATCACCTCCAGCACCCGCTGCGCCTCCTCCACCGTGCGGCAGAAGGGGATCATCACCACCACGTTGTCCAGCCCCATCTCCTCGCGCACCCTCTTGATGGCCCGGCACTCCAGCGCGAAGCCGTCCCGGTACAGGTCGCTGTAGTAGCGGGAGGCGCCGCGCAGGCCCAGCATGGGGTTGGATTCCCGGGGTTCGAAGGCGCGGCCGCCGATGAGGTTGGCGTACTCGTTGGACTTGAAGTCGCTGGTGCGCACGATGACCGGGTGGGGGTGCTGGGAGGCCGCCAGCCGCGCGATGCCGCGGGCCAGGTGGTCGACGAAGTAGTCGGTCATGTCGGCGTAGCCGCGGGTGAGGGAGACGATGAGGCGCCGGTCCACCTCGTCCGTCACCCGCTCGAAGTGGGCCAGGGCCATGGGGTGAACCTTGATGATGTTGCTGATGATGAACTCCATGCGCGCCAGCCCGATGCCGCGACAGGGCAGCCGCCACCAGCGCAGGGCGGCTCAGGTTCAACGCGTCGAAGCATTCCTCGAAGCTCACTCCGCGGGCGTTCAGCATGGTGCCCATCGCCCCATCCGAGAGCAGTGGGGAAGGTGATTGATCCAATAAATCAAGAAATTTATTTGGCGACATCCGGGCCTCCGGCGATACCCAGTACGGTTGTCAATTGGAGAGATTGGCTCATATTTTACACGCAATCCGTGGATAAAATCTCTCATTTTCATTCCATCTCATTCTATGAACGACGTTCCACTCCGCCAAATCCGTTTCGCGCCTCCCCGTTCAAAACGCTCCGCCTGCAAGATGCTCCTGACCCATACAGAAATCGCCGGGTTTGTTATAATCAGGGGGCGTTGAGTTTGCTATTTCTTTAAACCGCTTGATCGCCTGATGATCCCCATTCGACTGTCGATTTCTGGCTTTCTCTCCTATCGCGAGCCGGTCGAGCTTGACTTCACCACTTTCGACCTGGCGTGCATCGCCGGCCCTAACGGCGCCGGGAAATCTTCTTTGCTGGACGCCATCACCTGGTGCCTGTTCGGTCAGGCGCGCAAACGCGACGACTCGGTCATCAACGCCCGCTCCGCAGCCGCGCAGGTGGGGTTGATCTTCGCTTACGAGGGCAACATCTACCAGGTGCAGCGCACCAAGCCGCGTGACAAGACCATGCTATTGGAATTCCACATTCTGCAAGGCGGCGAGGGGCTTTTCGGCAACCCCCATCCATCTGCCTTCAGCGAGCGCCTGGCGGACGGCAAATGGAAGCCGCTCTCGGAGCGCACTCTGCGTGATACCGAAGCGCGCATCCAGCAGACCTTGCGCATGGATTACGAGACTTTCACCAACGCCTCCTTCTTCCTGCAAGGGAAAGCCGATCAGTTCACCCAGCAGCGCCCCGGCGATCGCAAGCGCATCCTGAGCAGCATCCTGGGGCTGGAGATCTGGGAGCGCTACAAGGAGCGCGCCGCCGAGCGGCGCAAGGGGGTGGAGGCCGAAATCCGCCAGTTGGAAGGCCGCTTGCAAGAGATCAACGCTGAGTTGGCCGAGGAAGAAACGCGCAAGAAACGGATGGCCGAGCTGGAGAGCGACCTGGAACGGTTGGGACAGCAGCGTGCGGCGCAAGAGGCTGCGGCGCAGAACGCCAGACAGGTCGCGGCGGCGCTCAAAGAGCAGGAGAAGCTGGTGGAGGCGCTGGCGCGCCAGGTCGAGGCCACCCAGCGGCGGCTGCAGGAAATGGAAAACCGCTTGGAGGCGCGTCGGCAGGAAAGAGATGGGCTATCGGCCCTGCTGGCCCGCGCGGATGAAATCGAAGCCGCGTATGCTGCCTGGCAGGCGGCGCGAGCGGAACTGGAGCGCATGGAGAAGACCGCCAGCCAGTTCCACCAGCAAGAGAAGCAGCGCGAGGGGCCACGCGCCGAGATCCAGGCCGCCCGCGCCCGTATCGAACAGGAACGACAGACCTTGCTGGCCCGCCAGGCCGAAATTGAAGCTGCCCAGGCCGAGGCCCAGCGCTTGCGCGCACAGATTGACACCGAGCGGATC
>JARYMO010000321.1 GCA_029907055.1 Syntrophomonadaceae bacterium
GCTGCTGGATACCGGAATAGAGCCGTCAGGCCTGGAGACGCCCCTGCGAAAAATGCGGGCTGAAGCGGCGATCTTTCGCAGCGAGAATCTTCCGCTGCTGTCTGAAGAGCGGAAGATGGCTTCTGAATACAACAAAATCATCGGAGCGCAAGCCATCTCCTGGGATGGCGAAGAGGGACGGGGTTCGGGGCGCAGCCTGGAGGGGTTCGACCTCTACCGCGCCTTGCAGGCATGCAGCCACCTGCTGCTCAAGTTTGGCGGTCACCGCCTGGCCGCCGGGCTGACCGTCCGCCGGGCCGATTTCGACGCCCTGTGTGCTGCCCTCAACCACCAGGCCCAGGGCCTGCCCTCCTCGCCGCCAGCCTCCAGCGTGGTGGCCGACGCGGAGGTGACGCCGGCAGAACTGGGACCCGGCCTGTTGCAGGCAGTGGAGCTGATGGCGCCCTTCGGGGAGGGAAACCCCGAACCGATACTCATCGTGCGCCGGGCGCAGATCAGCAAGCCGCTGCTGGTGGGCCGGAATGGCGAGCACCTCAAGTTCTGGGTGGAAGACGAGAACGGGCGTCGGACTTCCGGCATCGGGTTCCGCATGGCTGACCTGGCCGCCCTGGACCACGCCACCGGCATGTACGACCTGCTGGGCAGCCTGGAACGGGACGACTACCATGGGAAAGCGCAGCCCGTGCTGCGCCTGCACGACATCAAGCCCAGTCGGGCGCCCGACGCGCCGGTGGTGCGCGGCAAGCCGCTGGCGCAGGAACCGGCCTTTTTCCTCGCCCTGGAGGAACGGGTGCGCGAGGACCTGCGAGCCGGGCGCACCCCGGTGCTGGTCTACCCGTCGCTGCGGTGCCTGGAGCGGCACTGGCTCTCGGTGAGCCACACCTTTCCGCCCCGTGCGCTGGCGGTCCTGCACGGCAGACAGCTTCCCGACGCACGGCAGCGCGTAGCCCGGGAGCTGGCCGACGGGGGGGGCAGGCTTCTTTTGACAACCAGCGCGTTTTTCCCCTATTATAGAGAAAACCTTCCCCAGCCTCGTCGTCTGGGCACCGTTCACGTGCTGTGGCCGGAAGAAGGTGCCTGGGCGGAGGAGGTTCAGGACAAGGGGCTGCGGGTAGCGTGCTACCCCGCCGTCCCCGAGGGACGCATCGCCTGGCGGCGCCTGGAAGACCTGCAACGGCTTTCAGGTGCCCTTATCTATGCCAACCGTGCACGCACCGTCCGCCGGCTAGCCGGCCTGTGGGGACACCCGGGGCTGGAAGCCGGGGTGACCGACCTGGGGGAACGCCACCGGATACGCCTGGGGTTCCTGCGGGGGACCTGCGAGGTGCTGGTATCCGACGCCCGCTTCGGGGCCAGTCTTCCTGTTCTCAGCAATGCCCGTGCCATCGCCTTCGCTGACTCGCCCTACGGGTGGGCGGAGGTCTACGCATTCCTGAGCCAGGTCCCGGCTCCCCATGAAGCCGAGGTGTACCTGGCCTTCTCCACCGCGGACATGGACTTCAACCGCCGCTACCTGGAAAGGGTGTTTCCCGGGGAAGAGGCCCTGGAGGCGCTGGTGCGCGCGCTGGCGTGGGGTGGCGGGTCCTGGCAGGCGGTGGATGCGGCCCTGCAGGGCCGCCTGGAAGCCGCCCGGGGGTGCAGGGTGGAACGGGAGGAAGTAACCGCGCTCCTCCACTGCCTGGCGGAGGCCGGACGGGCCGAGCTGCGGGGGGACGGCAGGCGGCGGGAGGTCAGGTTGCGGGGCGGAACGCGCGAAGTCAGCTGGGCCGACTGTTCCCC
>JARYMO010000322.1 GCA_029907055.1 Syntrophomonadaceae bacterium
CGGTGGAAACGATGCCGAAGCGAAGCGGCGCCAGCACCTCCACCCGTTCCTGCCCCAGCGCCGCCAATACCCCCACGTCCTGCGGCCGCAGCCGCCGGCCCGCCTCCAGCACCCGCTCCCCTGCCCGTGCGTCTTCGCCCACCCGGATGACATTCTCCCCCGGGCCCACCGGACGGAGGACCAGCACGGTGTCATCCCCCAGGAGTTCAGTGTGCTCCACCATGACCACCGCGTCCGCCCCGGCAGGCATCATCCCGCCGGTGGGGACCCAGGCGCACTCCCCCTGGCCCAGGGCCAGGGCGGTGGCCTCACCCATCAGCACCTCTCCCACCAGGGCCAGGTACCCGGGCAGTGCTTCACTGCTGCCGAAGGTATCGCGGGCCCGCACCGCGTAACCGTCCACCGTCGAACGCTCAAAAGCCGGGACATCTTCCCGGCTCGTCACGTCTCGGGCCAGCACCCGCCCCACGCTGTCCGCCAGCGCCACTTCCTGGGGCCGGCGCGGCGGGCAGCAGGCCTCGACCAGCGCCCGGGCCTCCTCGAAGCGGACCACTCGAAAGAACTCAGGCAAGGGGCTTCACCCTCTCCTCAGAAACACCCCAGCTCGCAGGCGAATATCTTGATGCCCAACTCGTCGCATGCGGCCCCCACCGCCCGGGGACTCACTCCCAGTTCCTCGGCAATGCGACGGGCCTCGGTACAGCTGATGCGCTGCCCGCTCGCCGTTTCTTGCAGTCTCTGCAGGATAACCGCCTGCTCGTCCATCTCGCTACCCCCCGCGCGACTCGTCCGCCATGACCCGGGACAAACCCGGGCCTACGATGGTTTTATGCATTATACTACATTTGCCTGTGGGGGGCAAACCGCCGCACCCGCCTCGCCAGGCGCACCGGGCCCCACCGCGCCTTGGCCGCTGCCTCCCTCCTCACGGCACGTCATGGACCGCGGCTACCGGCATGCGCCGTCCGACCCCGAAGGCCTTGCTGGTCACCTTGAGCCCGGGGGCCGCCTGTCGTCGCTTGTACTCGCTGCTGTGCACGGCGCGCACCACCCACTGCACCGTGGAACGGGGGAAACCGCGCGCAACGATTGCTTCCGGGGCCAGGCCTTCTTCCACGTAGAGCTCCAGGATGCGGTCCAGCTCCGGGTAAGGAGGCAGGGTGTCCTGGTCCAGCTGCCCCGGTTTGAGTTCCGCCGAAGGAGGCTTTTCCAGGATGGCCGGCGGGATGACTTCCGCTCCACGGTTGATGAAACGGGCCAGTGCGTAGACCATGGTCTTGGGCACGTCCGCCAGCACGCTCAGGCCGCCACTCATGTCCCCGTAGAGGGTGCAGTAGCCCACTGCCATCTCGCTCTTGTTGCCGGTCGACAACAGCAGGTAGCCGAACTTGTTGGACAGGGCCATCAGGATGGTACCCCGGATCCTGGCCTGCAGGTTCTCTTCGGTCACGTCCGGCACGGTCCCCTTGAGAAGGGGGGCCAGCACCTGCAGGTAGGACGCGAAAGGCTCGGCAATCGGCACCACCTCGAACCTGATGCCCAGGCGGCCGGCCAGCTCCCTGGCATCGCCCACGCTGCCGGCCGAGGAGTAGGGTCCTGGCATGCCGACCGCCAGGACGTTGGCTGCTCCCACCGCCGCGCACGCCAGGCAACAGGTCACCGCGGAGTCGATGCCCCCGGAGAGGCCCACCAGCACGCGGGTGAAACCGCACTTGCGGACGTAGTCGCGAATCCCCAGCACCAGGGCATCGTGTACCGAGGCGACAGGTTCCTGCGGG
>JARYMO010000030.1:0-4496 GCA_029907055.1 Syntrophomonadaceae bacterium
CGGGCCATCAGGTGGATGCGGTCCCCCGGCGTCAACACCTCGTCGCCGTTGGGGACCAGCATGCGGTGCTTGCGGGCGATGGCCACGATGTTGTACGGCACCGAAGTGTCGAGGTCACGCAGGCGCACCCCGGCCACTGGTGAATCGGGCTTGATCTCCAGCTCCATCAACTGCACCTT
The DNA here is from genome assembly GCA_029907055.1 of Syntrophomonadaceae bacterium. GTDB lineage: Bacteria > Bacillota > Syntrophomonadia > Syntrophomonadales > Syntrophothermaceae > JARYMO01. Next base: position 180 of record JARYMO010000030.1, read on the forward strand.
GCCGTCCGCGTAGTAGTCCACGTTGATGGCTTCCGGGTTCATGGCGATCTGCGCGATTTCCTGGGCAGTGACCCGTTCGGGGTTGATGATGAGGTCGATGCCCATCAGCTCGTTGAGGGAGAAGTCTTTGACCTCCAGGTATTCGGGGTTGCGCACCCTGGCCACCGTGGTCTTGACCCCGTACTTCTTGGCGAGCATGCAGGCCACCATGTTCAGCTCGTCGAACTCGGTCACCGCCAGCAGCATGTCGGCCTCCCGCACCCCGGCCGCCTCCAGCACCGAGGTCGACGATCCGCTTCCCAACACCACCTGGATGTCCAGGCTCTCCTCGATAATCTGCTGCCGCTCCGGCGACTGCTCGATGACCACCACGTCGTTGTTCTCGCCGGACAGCAGCTGGGCCATGCTGAAGCCAACCTTGCCGGCGCCGATGATGATTACCTTCACGACCTCCACTCCTGCCCCTGTGATTTCATGCATCGCTGCTCCCGCCCAGCCGCCACCAGCGCCGGGCGCGCGCTGGTCTCAGCGCTGGTGCCCGGATGATGCCCTCACAACTCCTCCGCCTGGCCGTCCACCACCAGCATGAAGCGCCCCTGCCAGCCGATGTGTTCCACGATGGCACGGATGCTGCAGGCCCGCTGCGCAGGGGTGTCGGAGCCGTTAGCTTCGATGATGGCCACGATGGCGTCTGCATTGGGGACCACCCGGTCGTCGAGGGCCGCGTAGGCCTCGGTGACCTCTTCAAGGAAGGCCGGGTCGGCGCCGGTCACGCGGTGCAGCACCAGGTCAAAGGCGCTGAACAGCGCGAACACGTCCCGCAGGTGGTCAGGGACCGGGAAGGCCAGGGCCTCGCGGGTAGAGGACATCCTCACCGCCTCCACCAGCCCCGACTTCAGCTCCAGCGCCCGCAACCGGGCCTCCACCGCGCGGTCGTTGACCACCGAGTTGATGGTCGAAGCCAGCAGCATGGCCAGGTGGTCTCCCTGCCGCCGCGGCACCAGCCCCACGTCCCCTGCCTCGCGCTGCTGGCAGTGCAGCAGCTCGTGGATGAGCGCTTCCTCGAAGGCCGCCGCCGGCAGCGCCGGCTGCACGTGGACCACGTGCACCCCCCGGTCCTCCACCGTGTAGCCGTAGCTGGCCGGATGGTTGCGGTCCACGGCACGCATCACCAGCGGTTTCTTGAGCGTGCCCGAGATCTCGGCGAAGGCCTTCTCGGCTCCCGGCGAGAGCGTGTGCTCCAGGACTTTCATAGCTCCCTTCCCCTTCCTCTTCGGTCCCGCCAGAGCCCGCCGGCACGGCGTGCAGGTCACCGCGGGTGTCCCTGTGCGCTTGCTTCTCCCCCACAGTATACCACCCACCGCGTCCGGCGAAAGGTCTCTTCCTGCAGCGCCGCCCGGCCTTTCATCGCCTTGACCCGCCCTCTCCCGCAGCACCGGCGCAGCCCGTTTCCCGCCACCAGCAGGGCCCTGACCGCCTTCGTGTTTCCCCCGTGCCCTCCTGCCCGCGCTCCCTGTTCCCTCATCCTTCGCCTCCTCTCCCACGCACGGTCGCTCCCGCCCCCGGACGCGGGCAGCGGGCCAGCCCGACCACTCGTCCTACCCCTGCAGCTTACGCGTGGCCCCTCCCCGGAGCGCCGACAGGAGGCCCTGGCGGGCCTCCTGTCCAAGCGACCTGTGTAGCGTATCGGGGAAGGTTCGCCTGGCGGATCAGCGCAACGCCGCCCCGGCGATGATCATGCGCTGGGCCTCGGAAGTCCCCTCGCCGATCTCGGTGATCTTGGCATCGCGGTACAGGCGCTCGACCTTCGAGCCCTTCACGTAGCCGTAACCGCCCTGGATCTGCACCGCCTTGGAGGTGTGGCGCGCCGCCGCCTCGGAACAGAAGAGCTTGGCCTTGGAGGCGGCCAGGCTGAACGGCTGGCCCTGGTCCTTCAGGAAGGCGGCGTACAGGTAGAGGAAGCGGGCCGCGTCCAGGTCGGTCGACATGTCGGCGATGAACCACTGGATGGCCTGCTGTGCGGCGATGGGCTTGCGGAACTGCACCCGCTCCTTGGAGTAGCGCACGGACTCGTCCAGGCAGGCCTGGATGATGCCGGTGGACATGGCAGCCATGCCGATGCGCCCAGCATCCAGGGCGCTCATGGCGATCTTGAACCCCTCGCCTTCCTTGCCCAGCAGGCAGTCAGCCGGCACCGCGCAGTCCTTGAACACCACCTCGGAGGTCTGCGAACCGCGGATGCCCATCTTCTCGAAGTGCTGGCCCACGATGAGCCCCGGCGTCCCCTTGGGGATGAGGAAGCAGCTCATGCCCTTGGTGCCGGCGGCGCGGTCGGTGTAGGCGAAGGCCACAAAGACGTCGGCGATACTGGCGTTGGTAATGAAGGTCTTGGTGCCGTTGAGCACGTAGTGGTCGCCCTTCTTCTCCGCCGTGCTGGTGGCCGCGCTGACGTCGGTGCCGGCGCCCGGTTCGGTCAGCGTGAAGGCCCCGATCATCTTGCCGGAGGCCAGCCCGGTGATCCACTTCTGCTTCTGCTCCTCGGTGCCGAAGGTCATGATGGGATGCCCGATGAGGCCGAAGCTGTAACCGTGCAGGAAGCCCGTGCTGGGGCAGGCCCGTGCCAGCTCCTCGGTGACCAGCATGGTGGTGACGAACTCGGCTCCGCCGCCGCCGTACTCGGTGGGGTAGGAGATGCCCATCATGCCCAGCTCGCCCAGCTTCTCAAAGATTTCCGCCGGTTGGCGGCTGTTGGCGTCGATCTCGCCCGCCACCGGCTCAATGTACTTCAGTGCAAACTCGCGGACATTAGCCCTGATCAGTTCCTGCTCTTCCGACAGCTTGAAATTCATCCGTACTCCCCCTTCAATCCCGGCCCACGGCGACACCGCGGAGACGGTGGCGACCGCTGCGACGAGCATTTCTACATCCTAGTCTAGCACGCTCACTGCAGCGAAATCCATGGTTAACGCGCAGACGCTGAGAATCGTCGGGGTGAGATTCAGCCTCCTTCACTGTCCGGAGCGGGGCGGCTATGGCGGACACCGAGGGGCCTCAGCTCTCTTTCCTGACCATCTGCAACCCGTTCAGGACAAAGATCACCCCCCAGAACACCGTGAAGGCCGGGCTGTAGGCATCCCAAGCCAAGAGATAGTTCAATGCGTTGAATAACAGCATTGCACATCCCGCCGCCACGAGTGTCCAGCCCCCGACTTTTTTTTTGTCCACGTCCAAGCCCCCCAGACCCGAATCTCCTTGGGCATCGCGCGCTGCAGAACTCCCTGAGGAAGGGAGTATGCGGCGGCACCTCCTGTCCCTGGCAGGTGGACCGTGCCCGCCCGGGCAAAGGTCTTTGGTCCGTGCAACTGCCCCACGCCCGTGGCGCAGTGCGCCACCGGCGGCCTCCGCGATCATATCGCGCAGGGCCGGCCACTCGTTGGCTAGGACGCCGGGAAGGTCACGCGCACCTCCCTTGTGCTGCCGTCCCACTCCACCCTGCACCCCAGGTTCTCGGCGATGAAACGCAGCGGCAACATGGTGCGCCCGGGCGGCAGAATGACGGGGGCCACGTTGGGGTTGGCCGGGTCGATGAAGGATTCAGCCCCGTTGACGCGGGCGGTGTTCCGGTTCACCCACAGCTCCAGCACCCGGCTCTCCTGCCTGACGGTGACCTTCTTCTCTGCGGCCTCCCAGCCCACCTCTGCCCCCAGCGGCACCGCCACGTACCTGATGGGCAGCACCGTGCGGCCGTTCAGTATCACCGGAGCGGTGTCCATGGAGGCCGGCGCGTCGTTCACAAAGTAGTCCTGGCTGCCGATGTGGAAGCGCAGGACCACCGGCGGCGTGGTGGAGGAAGGGGTCTCGGGGGTGGTCGGCTGCTCGGCCCCCGTGGTGGCGCTGGCGGTGTTGGAGTAGGCAGAGTCGCCCGCTCCGTTGGCGGCCCTTACCCGGAAGTAGTAGGTGGTGCCGGCAGTGAGCCCGCTGCTGCGGTACTCGGTGCTGTCGGCAGGGAGCACCGCGATCTCGGTGAAACCGCCACTGGAGGACAGGGAACGCTCAACCTTGAACGCCGTTTCGTTGGCGGCGTTGTCCGTCCAGGCCAGGTCGATGGCGGTGGACGAGGCCGCAGTGGCCGTCAGGTCCGAGGGCGCATCGGGCGGAGTCGGCACGCTGGGCTCCTCCAAGGTGGTGGCGCTGGCGGTGTTGCTCCTGAGCGAGGTGAAGTGCTCGTTGTACGCGTACACCGCAAACGAGTACCCTGTGGCAGGAGCTAGCCCGGTGACGTCGAAGGTGGTGACGTTGGCTCCCACCCGTCCGATC
>JARYMO010000030.1:4506-11049 GCA_029907055.1 Syntrophomonadaceae bacterium
TCTCCGTCATGACCCCCCCGTTATCAATGCGCAGGATGCCAAACCCGCTCTCGTTGTTGGAGACATCGGTCCAGGTGAGGCGGATGGAGGTGGTGGACAGGGCCGTCGCCGCCAGGTCGCGCGGGTAGGCCACGTAGTCGGGGTTGACGATGCGGAAGCTGTCCGAGGTGTTGTAGTAGTAGCGCAGGACCAGCCGGGGAGGGGTCCCTTCCCAGAACGACCGGCAGACCTCCAGCTTCAGCTGGGCCTGGACGTACCACCCCGACGGGGTCGGCACCGTCCACAGGTAGGACCCGGGGTTGCCGCTCAGGGTCTCCACCAGGGACCAGGACCCGCCGCCATCGGACGAGTAGTAGAGGGACACCTTGGCAATGGGGCCCGCGGCAGTCCACGTCAACGGGTACTGTGTCCCCCCGAACAGGCCCGTGTTGGCGTCAATGTTGGTGAACTGGATGCTAGTGTCGAGCTGGGCGGTGTCCACCGCTGCAGCCGGCGCCAGCGGCGCCAGCAGGGTAGCCGCAACCACCAGCGCCAACAACACTCCCAGGACGCGACCCTTTCTCGTTCTCTTTTCCATACTCTCTCCCTTCCCCCTTGCCTGCCGCGGCAGCGACTTCCGGGCAGCTCCGCGGAATTTTTTGTAGCTTACCATTTCCCGCTTCACCGGGGCAAGGAGGTGCCGCAGCAAAAGGCGGAGGGAGACGGCCATGCGGTCCACGAGCGCGGATACCGCGCCCATCCCCTAGGAACACCCTGTCGAGGACGGGACGTGTCTGGACAATCTCGGCGCGTTGTGTATAGTGTAGATATACACTATACGAAGGCGATGGAGACGGCATCACGGATGGGGGAGCGTACGATGGCGCGGGAGACCAAGCTGTACAAGATGAGCGACCTGGTACGCCTGTCCGGCGTGTCCAGGCAGACGATTCATTTCTATCTCCGCGAGGGGCTGTTGCTGCCGCCGGTGCGCACCAGCAGGAACATGGCGTACTACCATGAATCGACGGTAGACGACATCCGGCTCATCAAGGACCTGCAGGAGAAGCGCTACTTACCGCTGGCAGTCATCAAGGAAGTCCTGAAGGCAAGACGTGAAGGCCGTGATCTGGGGGGAGAGGAACACCTGCTCCTGTTTGAGACCCTGTTCGTCCAGGCCCAGGGGGAGGGAGCCGACCAGCCGCTCGGTGAAGCAGGGTTCTCGGCGCAGACCGGTCTGGCGGACACGGAGGTGCGTCACCTGGTGGCGCTGGGGATCTTCTCCCCGGATTGCCAGGCCGGCGAGTGTTGGTTTGACCGCTTCGACCTGGCCCTGGCGCGGGCCCTGGGAGGACTGCTGGCCATGGGCATGAGGCTGCAGGACCTGGAGCTGTACCGCGACTTCTTGCAGTGCGCCCGGAGGGAGGCCAGGCTGGTCCATGACCGGATGGTTCACCGGGACGGAGAAGGGCACCCGTCTCTGAAGGAGATCTACGCCCGGCTGGAACGGGTGAAAGGGCTGCTCACGGCCAAGGCTTACCGCGAGTACCTGGTCACCCACGAGCATGCAGAGCAGGCAGGAGGGGGGGAAGACAGGGGTGATTGAGTTCTACGCATCGCACAAGCTGGCAGTGTGGGCCACAGCAATCCTCCTCTCCATGGCGGGTTGCCTGTTCTACTATGCCGCGTTCGGCCCCCACGCGGTATCGGTCCACGAAACCGGCCCGGGCGTCCTGGTGCGCAGGTTCGGCGTGCGGGAATGGGTGTGCCACTGGCTGATGCTGCTCGGGTTCCTGGCGCTGGCCGGGACCGGTCTCGCACAGCTTGTTCCCGGCCCCGGGCTGGGCCACTGGGGTCCGTTCCATGGCAGGTCAGGGTTGATATTCTTCCTTGTTGCCCTGGCAACCCTGCTCGGGTGGATTCCTGACGCACTGTTCAAGCCGAATGACTGGCCCTGGTTGCTGAAGATGGGCGGGTATTTTTCCCGTGATGCAGAACCACCGGCGGCCGGACGGTTCAATGCCGGGCAGAAGGTGTACTACTGGGCACTCTTGCTGGTGTTGACTGGTTTGCTGGTCAGCGCTGTCGTCATGGAACATGGCCCTCACTCTCCGGCAGGCAGAAAGGAGCTGTTCTGGTGCCTGCACGGGCTGCTGGGATGCCTGGCCACCATGATGGTCATCGTCCATGCCTTCCTCTCGCTTTTCGTCAATCCCCGTGCCGCCCGGGTGGTGCGGGACGGCCGCGTCTCCCGCCGGTATGTCGAGAAGTACCACTCACTCTGGAGAGCCCAAGGGTAGACCGGGAAAGGGCAGTCAGCAGGATGGGCAGGTCTACAGACCACATCGTGATAGACGCGAGGAGCTGCCATGCCTGCGGCAAGTGCATCGAAGCCTGCCCGAAGGGAGTGCTTGGCACCGTGAAGGTCCTTTTCCATGCACATGCTCACGTGGACGAGGCTGAACAGTGCCGAGGCTGCCTGAAATGCGTCAGGGCATGCCCGCGCAAGGCCATACTCTCGCGCCGCGGCCTGGAAAAGGCGAAGGCATCAGGTGCCCCTCCTGCCCCCAGGCAGAGGAGAAACCAGCGTCATGACCGTTGGGAGATTTATCGCCATGGTACCGCGCCCGGCCCGGACCACACGTGACACGCGCCATCCCCCACCTCAGAGCTTCAGACACCGCTGGTCTGACGCGGAACAAGAAACGGCGTTTCAGGCTGGCGGGCCTTGTGGTGTCGTAGCGCCGGGTGTCTTTTGCCCGTCAACGCCGGGCGCCGGGTTTCTGCCGGCACGAACGACGCCTTGACCGGGAGAGTAATCCCCTGGCCGTACGATGATATGACCAGTGCCCATACCTCCTCACGACCAGCCCTTCCCCCAGCAGGGGGATGCGTCCTCTATCTATGGAGAGGGCGTGAGAAAAGAAGAAACACCGTCCGCAGACGGTGCTCCATTCTGGCGCAAAGTCGATGCAAGGCCTGACCATGCCCGGGCATCGCCTTGTCTCGATTCTTGCGTAGGCATTTTGGTGGAGGCGGGGGGAGTCGAACCCCCGTCCGAAAGAGTGACCAAAAGAGCTTCTCCGAGCGCAGTCCCTGTTTTGCGTTCACCGCCGGGACGCCCATGGACAGGCTTCCCGGAGGCTATCCCAGTAAATGTCCCTGGCGGTCCCCTGGGAGAAGGACCTGCAGGTCAGCCCGCGTGTGTGACGCCCCGATCCAGCCCCGCGGGCGGAGGCTGGGAGGACGGGCTGCCCTTAGGCAGCCAGTGCGTATTCGCTGTTGGCAGTTATTACTGGTCCACCTTTTTTACGGGCTGGCGGCAACCCGGCTCGCTACTCTTTCCACCACGTCCCCCGTCGAAACCATTACGCCCCCATGTGCCGGGTCGGTGCCCGGGGAATCCTCAGTTCAGCGACTTCTCCTTCACCGCCCGGGCGATGTCGCGCCGGGCATCGCGCTCGGCGATGGCCTCGCGCTTGTCGTGCAGCTTCTTGCCGCGGGCCACGGCCAGCTCGATCTTGGCCCTGCCGTCCTTGAAGTAGACCCGCAACGGGATGAGGGTGTAGCCCTTCTGCTGGGTGAGGGCCGCCAGGCGGTTGATCTCCCTGCGGTTGAGCAGCAGCTTCTTGGGCCGCTTGGGCTCGTGGTTGAAGCGGTGGGCCTGCTCGAAGGGGCTGATGTGGAAGTTCAGCACCCACATCTCGCCGTCGCGCACCTCGGCGTAGGCGTCCTGCAGGTTGCCCTTGCCGGCCCGCAGCGACTTCACCTCCGTGCCCACCAGGACCAGTCCCGCCTCGTAGGTTTCCTCGATGTGGTAGTTGAACCGGGCCCGCCGGTTCTCCACCACAACCTTCACCCCGCCCTTCATGACCCTCCCTCGACAAACAGACCCTCGCGCGGGCATCGTCGCTGCCGTCCGCCAGGGTCCGTCGCTCCCTCATAAGCCATGCTCATTATAGTATGCCCGCCGGTCGCCGTCAACTGGAGTGGCGGAGGACCTGGAGCACTGCCTGGCCGTGGGTGCCAATGCGCTCTTCCGCCGCCGCCGGGGCGTCACCGCTCCCCGCTACGCGGGGCCGAGGTCAGTGCCGGGCTGCTTGGGGGCCTGGACGGAGTCGGTGACGCCGATGGTGCAGCGCGAGACGCACACCAGCCGTCCCTCCCCGTCCTCGATGCGGACGTCCCACACCAGGAAACGCCGTCCCACGTGCAGCGGTATCCCGGTGGCCCGCACCGGCCCTGAGCGGGTGCTGCGCAGGTGGTTGGCGTTGATCTCCACTCCCACCGCCGCCTGGCGGGTGGGGTCAATGAACTGGTAGCTGCCCGCCGAGGCCACGGTCTCCGCCAGCACCACGCTGGCGCCCCCGTGCATGTATCCGAAGGGCTGGTGGTGCCGCCCGTCGACGGGCATGGTGGCCACCACCCGCTCCCGCGAGTACTCCAGCAGCTCGATACCCAGGGTATCCATGATGGTCCCGCTCCAGTCCCACTTCATGGCGTCCTCCTCCTCGCGGCGAACCCCTCCCTCGCGCGCGCCGGGGCATCCCCCGCCTGCGGCCGGAAGAGCCCCGCGCGTGTCAGCAGATGCGGGGAACGTGTTCACCCTCCAGCGTGCCCAGGATGCGCACGGCGCCCAGTTCAGTCTCGATGACCACCATCCGCGGCGGGTCCGCCACTACCTCGCCGATCAGCGCCGCCTGCGCCGCCTCTGGCACTTGGCGCAGCCGCCGCAGCACCTCCTCGGCGCACTCCCTGGCCGCCACCACCACCATCTTGCCCTCGTTGGCCAGGTAGAGGGGGTCCAGGCCCAGCATGTCGCAGGCCCCCCTCACCACCGGAGAGACCGGGATGTCCTGCTCGCGCACCGAGATGCCGCACCCTGACTGCTCGGCCAGCTCGTTGAGCACCGTGGCCAGGCCGCCGCGGGTCGGGTCGCGCAGGCAGCGCACCCCGCGCCCGAACCCGGCCAGGGCCTCCCCGATGCGGTGTAGCGGCGCACAGTCACTGGTGGCGGGGGTGCTGAAGGACAGCCCCTCGCGCCTCGCCAGGATGGCCAGGCCGTGGTCGCCCACCGGTCCGGTCACGATGACGCGGTCGCCCGGCCGCATGGCCGCCGGCGAGTAGTCCAGTCCGGCCGGGATGACCCCGATGCCGGTGGTGTTGATGAAGATGCCGTCCGCGCTGCCCCGCTCCACCACCTTGGTGTCCCCGGTGACCAGCTTGACGCCGGCTTCGCCGGCGGCCTGCGCCATGGATTCCGCAATCGTCTGCAGGTCACGGAGCGGAAAGCCCTCCTCGATGATGAGCGCCGCGGACAGGAACAGCGGCCGCGCACCACATGCCACCAGGTCGTTCACCGTCCCGCACACGGCCAGCTTGCCGATGTCCCCTCCGGGGAAAAACAGCGGCGTGATGACAAAGGAATCGGTGGTGAAAGCCACCCGGCCGGCCGGCAGCTCCAGCACGGCGGCGTCCAGCATCAGGTCGAGGTAGGCGTTGCTCCAGGCAGGCCGGAACACCTGCCCGATGAGCTGCTGGCTCAGGCGCCCGCCGCTGCCGTGGGCCAGCAGGATGCGTTCAATGTCCATCGCCGTCGGTCTCCTTCCCGGGGGAAAAGCGATAGTAGGCAGCGCAGGCCCCCTCCTGCGACACCATGCAGGGGCCGACCGGCCGCAGCGGAGTGCAGCCGCGGCCGAACAGCCGACACTGGCGGGGAGTGATTTTGCCACACAGCACCTCTCCGCAGGAACATCCAGGGATGGGCTGGTCCTCCCGCTCGGGGAGGGGGAAGCGCACCCGCGCATCCCAGGCCTGGAACGCGGCACTCACCGCCAGGCCGCTGTCTGGGATAGTACCCAGGCCCCGCCAACGCGCGGGCACCGTCGTGAACACCTGCTGCAGTACCCCGCGGGCGACCGGGTTCCCCTGCGGTCGTACCACGCGCCGGTACTGGATTTCCACCTGGGGCCGGCCGCGGCGGAGTTGGCGCAGCAGCATCACAATTCCTTCCAGCAGGTCGCGGGTTTCAAACCCGGTGATGACGCAGGCCTTGCCGTAGCGCGAGACCACCGCCTGGTAGGGTTCGGCGCCGATGACCGCCGACACGTGCCCGGGACAGATGAGCCCGTCTACGCGCACGTCAGGGTCGGCAAAGAGGGCCTCCAGCGCCGGGGGCACCACCTTGTGCAGCGACCACACCGAGAAGTTGGTGATGCCTTGCGCGGCCGCCTGCAGGATGGCCACCGCCACCGTGGGGGCCGTGGTCTCGAAGCCGATGCCGAGGAACACCACCTGGCGGTCGGGCAGCGCCCGCGCCATCTCCAGGGCGTCCAGCGGCGAGTAGACGATGCGCACGTCGGCCCCCCGGCTGCGCTCCTCCTGCAGCGAGGTGGTGGAGCCGGGGACGCGCATCATGTCCCCGAAGGTGGCCAGCGTCACCTGCGGCTGGCGGGCCAGTTCCAGCACCGCGTCGATGTCTCCCTGGGCGGTCACGCACACCGGGCACCCCGGCCCGGAAAGCAGCCGCAGGTTGGAGGGCACCAGTTCGCGCAATCCGCTGCG
>JARYMO010000031.1 GCA_029907055.1 Syntrophomonadaceae bacterium
CACTGCCCGATGTTCATCGAGCACATCCCCAAGATCGTCGAGATGCGGCGTAACCTGGTGATGTGGCAGGGCGACATGCCCAGCGAGGCGCAGATGGCCTTCACCAACATGGAGCGCAACTACAACCCGTGGGGTGTGGGCTTCGCCAACCGCGCCGGCTGGCTGGACGAGCGCGGGGTGCGCGACCTGGTCAACCTGCTGCCGGAAGACGGCGGGGAGTTCGAGTACCTGCTGTTCGCCGGCTGCGCGGTGTCCTTCGACGACCGGTACAAGCGGGTCGGCGAGGCGCTGGTCAAGGTGGCGGCGCAGGCCGGCATCAAGTTCGGCTACCTGGGCACCGAGGAGTACTGCTGCGGCGATTCGGCCCGCCGCCTGGGCAACGAGTACCTGTTCCAGACACTGGCCAACTCCAACATCGAGAGCTTCAACAACTACGGCGTCAAGAAGATGGTGGTGGTCTGCCCGCACGGGTACAACTGCCTGAAGAACGAGTACCCGCAGCTGGGCGCTACCTTCGAGGTGCTGCACTACACCGAGTTCCTGGCGCAACTGCTGGCGGCTGGCCAGATCAAGATGAACAAGTCGCTGGGCGCCAAGCTCACCTACCACGACTCCTGCTTCCTGGGCCGGCACAACAACGTGTACGACGAGCCGCGCACGGTCATCAAGGCCACCGGCTGCAACCTGGTGGAAGTGGAGCGGGGACGCGAGTTCGGGTTCTGCTGCGGCGCCGGCGGTGGCCGGATGTGGCTGGAGGAGCACGCGGTCGAAGGGTACAAGCGCATCAACGACACCCGCACCGACCAGTTGCTCGAACCCAACCCGGACATGGTCATCACCAACTGCCCGTTCTGCCTGACCATGATAAACGACGGGGTCAAGGGCCTGGAGTCCGAGACCAAGGTCCTGGACGTGGCCGAGCTGGTGTGGCAGGCGATGCAGTAGACACCCGCAGGAAACATCGACGGTGGCAAAGGGGGACCGCAGAGGCGGTCCCCCTTCTTGCATTGCCGGAGCGGTGCGGGGACGCGGCAAAAGTGCACCCGGGAGCAGGAAAACCAGGGCCGGGGTAGAATTGCTTTGGTGTGACGGTGTGCCTGGGCTGGCCACGGGGTACGGGGGTCGGCGCAGGCAGGGAAGATGGGAGGTGGTGTGCAACGGGCCGGGTCGGGCCAGCGGCCCTTAGGCGGCAATCTGGCGCCGGGAAGGACACATACCAGAGAACAACGGAGGAAGAGGAGGTAATGGGGAATGAAGATCATGGTACTGGGTGCAGGCACCATGGGTGCCGGCATCGTGCAGACGGCAGCCCAGGCGGGGTTCGAAGTGGTGTGCCGCGACATCAAGCAGGAATTCGTGGACAAGGGCATCAAGGGCATCGAGAAGGGCCTGGCCAAGAACGTAGAGAAAGGGAAGATGACGGCCGAGGAAAAGGACGCCATCATGGCCCGCATCTCCGGGACCGTGGACATGGCCGCTGCCAAGGACTGTGACCTGGTTATCGAGGCGGCCATCGAAGTCATGGAAATCAAGAAAGCGATATTCAAGGAGCTCGACGAACTCTGCAAGCCGGAGTGCATCCTGGCCTCCAACACTTCGGCGCTCAGCCTGACCGAAATCGCCGCGGCCACCAACCGTCCGGACAAGGTCATCGGCATGCACTTCTTCAACCCGGTGCCGGTGATGCGCCTGGTCGAACTCATCCGCGGCGCTGCCACCAGCCAGGAGACGTTCGACACCGTAAAGGACCTGACCCTCAAGTTCGGCAAGACCCCGGTGGAAGTCAACGAGGCCCCTGGCTTCGTGGTGAACCGCATCCTTATCCCGATGATTAACGAAGGCGTGTACGCGCTGATGGAGGGTGTTGCCAGCGCCGAGGACATCGACACCGCAATGAAGCTGGGCGCCAACCACCCGCTGGGGCCCCTCGCCCTGGCGGACATGATCGGCAACGACATCTGCCTGGCCATCATGCAGACGCTGTACCGGGAGTTCGGGGACCCCAAGTACCGGCCCTGCCCGCTGCTGGCTAAGATGGTGCGCGCTGGCAAGCTCGGCCGCAAGACCGGCGAAGGCTTCTTCAAGTACTAGAACAGGACCACCTTCCGCCGCGCGAGGAAGGCGAAGGCCCGGAATTGCTCCGGGCCTTCGGCGTGATCCGCTGGCGCCCGCCGGGATTTTTCGCCTCCCGGGCAGGAATTCGGCCTGACTTTCGCGAAGCACCATAGGAGTTCTGCCGTAGCGGCGCCGGTGACGCCGGGGGGAGGATGAAGGTGAGGATCGCAGTATACCCGGGGAGTTTCGACCCCATCACCAAGGGGCACATCGATATCCTGGAACGCAGCAGCAAGCTGTTCGACGTGATGGTGGTGGCGGTGGTCCACAACGTGAACAAGCAGGGGCTCTTCACCCTGGAGGAACGCGTGCAGATGATCCGGGAGTGCACGGGGCACCTGCCCAACCTGGAGATTGACTACTTCAGCGGACTGCTGGTGGATTACATCTCCAGGAAGGGTGCTACGGCCATCGTGCGGGGGCTGCGCACGGTGTCCGACTTCGAGTACGAGCTGCACATGGCGATGATGAACCACCAGTTGCTGCCGGAGGTGGATACTGTCTTCATCATGTCCAACAGCAAGTACTTCTTCGTCAGCTCGTCCCTGGTGCGCGAGGCTGCCCTGCTGGGGGCGGACGTGAGCGACATGGTGCCGCCCAACGTGGCGGTGCGGTTGAAGGCCAAGTGGGAAGAACGGCGACAGGAACGAGGGCCGCTGCGGTAGCAGCGGCCCTCTCGCCTCCTGCTGCTGACTCCCACCGCCAGCAGGGATCACGGGCTCTCCGTCGAATATATTCCCTAGACCACATGTCACTATGTCACTCCTGCAACACACTCTCCTGCTACCTGTCACGCCTCAAACGCTTCATCGTATGCTCCATGTGCTTCAGCATGTTGGCCCCAGGTGCGTCGGCGGACGCACGCCCACTGAATTCCTGGAGAGAGGGGGGAAGGCAGACGCTGGTGCTGTGCAGTACATCCTGACAGCGGGAGGTGGAGCATCGCAGTGGAGATCTACGTGCTTCCCAAGCAAGAGATGGGCGGATTCGTGGCCGGGCTGGCCGCGCGCTACGAGGTGTTGGGTCCGGTGGCCAAGGAGGAGGAGTTCGTGTTCGCCCCGGTGAGTTCGGCAGCGGAACTCAGGCTGGACTACGACACCACCATCCTGCCGCCGCACAAGAAGTACTTCCTGCCCCCGATGGAAACCCTGTTCACCTTTGACGGGAGAGCCAGCGGCCGGGAAGTTGAACCCGCAGTGGGGGAAAGGGTCCTGTTCGGCGTGCACGCCTGCGACGTGAACGGGCTGCTCAGCCTGGACCAGGTGTTCCTGGGCTCCTACCCTGACCCTTACTACCGTGCCCGGCGGGCCAGCACTGCCATCATCGGCCTCAACTGCACCGAGCCATGTGAGAACGGGTTCTGTTCGTCCTTCAACACCGGCCCGGGCATGGACCGTGGCTACGACCTTGCCCTGACCGACATCGGCGAAGCATTCCTGGTAGAGGTGGGCAGCGAGAGGGGGAAAGAACTGGCGAAGGGACTGGCCCCTGCCAGCGATGAGCACCTCATTGCCAAGAACCGTGCGCTGCGCGCCGCGCAGCAGATGATTACCCGCCGCATCGACACCGAGGGGCTGGCCCAACTGCTGCACGAGAACGTCGAGCACGCGGAGTGGGAGGAGCTGGCCGAGATCTGCCTCAGCTGCGGGTCCTGCACCAACGTGTGTCCCACCTGCTTCTGTTTCGGGGTCAAGGACTACGTGGAGCTCGACCTCACCACCGGCACGCGCCCGCGCGAGTGGGACTCCTGCCAGTTCTACGAGTTCTCGCGCGTGGCCATGGACCACGTGTTCCGCCCCGGGCGGCCGGCGCGCATCAAGCAACGCATGTACCACAAGCTGACGTACTTCCAGCAGCAGTTCGATGCCCCCGGCTGCGTGGGCTGTGGCCGCTGCGTGACCTACTGCATCGTCGACATCGACCCGGTGGAGATCGTCGAGAACATCCAGGAGAACCCCAACCCGGGCAAAGAAGTGCACCTGTACACGCCCCCGCCGCGCCGGGAATGCCCTGACACCAGCCCTTGGAAGCCGCTTCCCGCGGTCATCAAGGGCATCAAGAAGCAGACAGCCGACACCACCACCTACACCCTGGCCTTCCAGGACCCCAAGGTGCAGGAGGCCTACACCTACCAGCCGGGGGTCTTCAACATGGTCAGCCTGTTCGGCCTGGGGGAGGCTCCCATCTCCATCAGTTCCAGCGCTGACACGCGCGGGAGCTTCGACCACACCATCCGGGCCGTGGGCAACGTGACCAACGCGCTGGAGAAGTGCCAGGTGGGCGACGTCATCGGCATCCGGGGGCCCTATGGCAGGGGGTGGCCGGTAGAGGAGATGGAAGGCAAGAACGTGCTGCTCATCGCCGGCGGCATCGGGCTGGCTCCCCTGCGCCCGGTCATCAAGCACATCCAGGCCCGGCGGGACCGTTACGGGAGCCTGGAGATCCTGTACGGGGCGCGGACGCCGGCGGACATGCTGTTCACCGACGAGTTCGACGAGTGGCGCGCCATCCCTGACACCAAGCTGTACCTGACCGTGGACCGGGCGGACCCGGCCGACTGCTGGCAGTTCAACGTGGGAGTGGTGACCACGCTGTGCGACCTCATGGCGGCGGTGCCAGAGAACACGGTGGTGGTGACCTGCGGCCCGGACATCATGATGAAGTTCGTGGTCAAAACCCTGCTGGGGCGGGGATTCTCTCCCGAGCAGATATTCGTGTCCCTGGAACGGCGCATGAGTTGCGGCATCAAGAAGTGTGGCAACTGCCAGATCGGGCCGGTGTTCGTGTGCCAGGACGGGCCGGTGTTCAGGTATTCCGATGTCCAGGACCTGCCGGAGGAGATCCTGTAGAGGAGGTGGACCGGGTGGCAAAGCCGAAACTGGCGTTTTTCAAGTTCACGTCGTGCGCGGGGTGTCTCCTCTCGGTGCTCAACCTGGAAGACCACCTGCTGGACATCGTGGGGGCGGTGGACATCGTGCATTTCCTGATGGCCAGGCGCGAAACGCAGCCAGGCCCCTACGACGTGGCGTTCATCGAGGGAGCGGTCAGCACCCCGCACGAAGTGGAGCAGTTGAAAGAGATCCGTCGGCAGTCGAAGGTGCTGGTGGCGCTCGGCAACTGTGCGGTCACCGGCGGCGTCCCCTCCATGAAGAACTTCGCCGGCAGCGAGCGCGAAATGGAGGAACGGGTGTACAGCGAGACCTGGGATATCAAGTCCATCCCCGTACGGGGCCTCGATTACTACGTCAAGGTGGACGAGTACCTGCGTGGCTGCTCCATCGACCTCAACGAGCTGGTGGTGCTGCTCAAGAGCCTGCTGCTGGGGGTCAGCCCGCGTTTCAGGCCCCACAGCGTGTGCAACGAATGCAAGCTGAAGGAGAACGTCTGCCTGCTCATCAGCAAGGGCAAGGCCTGCATGGGTTCGGTCTCGGCCGCCGGCTGCGGCGCCCTGTGCCCGTCGCTCAACCGTCCCTGCGAGGGGTGTCGCGGCCCCTCCAACGACGCCAATGCCGAGGCCCTGGCGTACACGTTCGTCTCGGACCTGGGGCTGTCACCGGAGGAAGTCCGGCGCAAGTTCCAGAAATATGCAGGGAACACGCCCGCCTTCAGGAAAGGAGCTGAGGCACTGTGAGCGAACGCAGGGTCTACGTGGACTACATCGCCCGGGCCGAAGGCGACGGGGCCATCGACGTGGTAATCAGCGCCGACGGCCAGCTCAAGAAGGCGCGCTGGGAGGTGTGGGAGCCGCCCCGTTTCTTCGAGGGTTTCCTGGTGGGACGCAGTTACGAGGAGGTTCCGGAAGTGGTGCAGCGCATCTGCGGCATCTGTCCCCACCCCCACCTGCTCTCCTCGCTGCGGGCCATCGAGCGGGCCATGGACATCAGGGTGAGCGACCAGACGGTGCTGCTGCGCAAGCTCCTGGCCCTGGGGGACTGGTTCATGAGCCACGCGCTGCACGTGTACATGCTGGCGGCCCCCGATTTCGTCGGCTACGAGAGCGTCATCGCCATGGCCGGCAACCCGGACCTGCTGCCCATCGTGAAGAAGGCGCTGCAGGCCAAGCGGCTGGGCAACGACATCAGCGTGGTGGTCACCGGCCACGAAATCCAGAACCGCACGGCGGTGGTGGGGGGCTTCACCGCAGTGCCCACCCGGGCGCAGCTGCAGGGGCTCAAGGAGCGGCTGCAGGCGGCCAAGGAGTTCTGCGTGGAAACCGTGCAACTGGCGGCCAGGCTGGCCTCCCAGGCTCCCTTCCCGGAGCTGGTGCGGCCCTGTGAGCACGTGGCGCTGAAGGCAGAGGACTCCTACGCCATCTACGAGGGACGCCTGGTCTCCACCGAGGGGTTGGACGTGCCGGACTACGAGTACCCGCAGTGGCTGATCGAAAAACACGTGCCGCCCAGCAACGCCAAGCACGCCATCGTCAAGGGCCGGGACTCCTTCCTGACCGGGCCGCTGGCCCGGGTCAACCTCAATTTCTCTCAGCTGTCGCCCGACGCGCAGGCGGCGGCGCGCGAGGTGGGGTTCCAGGCCCCGGACTTCAACCCCTTCATGAGCATCGTGGCGCGGGGCATTGAAATGCTGCACGTGTGCGATGCGGCCAGCGAGGTCATTGACCAGCTGGGGACGCCGGTGTACGAGGAGCCGCGCTACCAGGTGAAGGCGGGGGAAGGCTACGCGGTGACCGAGGCGCCGCGCGGCATCTGCACGCACGGGGGGCGCTTCGACAAGGACGGCATCTGCCTGAAGTGGGACATCGTGGCCCCCACGGCGCGCAATATCTACAACCTGGAGAAGGACTTCCGGGAATTCATCCCCCGGCTGCTGCACCTTCCGGACGAAGAGTTGACGTTGAAGATCGAGATGATGGTGCGCAACTACGACCCCTGCCAGTCGTGTGCCACCCACGCCCTGCGGGTCAACCTGGTGCGCGAAGGGTAGATGAGGCCGGCGGTACTGGTCATCGGATGCGGCAACCTGCTGGCCGCCGACGACGCGGTGGGGATTCACGTGCTGAGGCGGCTGCAGGCGGAAGCTGAGCGGCTCCCCGGGTGTGTGCTGGTGGAGGCCGGGACTCCCGGCCTCACCCTGCTCCAGTTGTGGGAGGGGTACCAACGGGTCATCATCGTGGACGCGGTGCGCAGCGGGGCCCCCCCGGGCACCATTCACCGATTCGACGGCGCCTGCCTCCCCCGGAGGCAGGTGTTGCCCCTGTGCGCCCACGGCATCAACGTGGTGGACGCGCTGGAACTGGGCCGGGTGCTGGGTCAGGCCCCGGCCCAGGTGCGTATCGTGGGGGTGGAGATTGCCAGCGAAGAGGCCTTTCGGGAGGGACTGACCCCTGCCGTGGCAGCAGCCGTCGCACCCGCCTGTGATGCGGTGCGGGAGGAGGTCCTGCGCATGCTGGGAGGTGAGGGCCCTTCGGGCAGTGCACGGGAGTGATCCCATTGCCGGGTGGTGTGGTACAATATGAGGTAGACAGAGAGCGTTGCCCGGACAGGGGCAGCGCGTGGCTGGACGGCCTGGGACGCGGTGACGGCAGTCACGAGAGGGAGGGATGCGGATGAGCATGATGCGTTGGGAGCCCTGGCGGCCCTTCAGGGAGCTGCTCGACCTGCAATCAAGTCTCAGCCAGATGATGTCCGAAACCTTGGGGGGCAAGTTCCCCTCCTGGGGACAGCCCTTCCCGGCTGACATCACCGAGGACGAAAAGAACTACTACGTGAAGGCCGAGCTCCCGGGGATGAGCCCTGAGAACATCAAGATCTCGTACAGCGGCGGACGCCTCACCATCCAGGGTGAGAAGTCCCAGGAGACCAAGAAGGAGGGCGCTACCTGGGTGTGGATGGAGCGCAGTTACGGTTCTTTCAGCCGCACGTTCACGCTGCCGACCGCGGTCAAGGAGGATGCCATCAAGGCCACCTACAAGCAAGGGGTGCTGGAGGTCACCCTGCCCAAGGTGGAAGAAACCAAGCCAGCCGAGATACCAATCCAGGTGCAGGAATAGCAACGTTCCCGCGCCCGGCCGTCACTGGAAGGCAAGGAGGAAGGGGAGAGCCCCTTCCTCTTCCTTTTCCCGGGGTGAGAAAAAATAATGCCGGGAGGCTGACTCTGGCAGGAGGAATAGCGGCTGGCAGCGTGGAATCAATATCCGGACGAGTCCGTGTGTCAGCCGCCGGCAGTCGACCCCGCGGAGCCGGCAGCCTGCCCTTTACAACCCGGGCTGCTGCAGGGCCGCGGCCGGACCAGGGGTTCGCAAGTGAGCCGTTCGGGGAGAGGGGAGGGAGAAGCCATGTGGGAGGGCGAACTTCAGATTCTGAAGACTGCGCTCATCAACGAGGTTGAGGGAGAGCAGTTCTACGCGCTGGCCGCGGAGCGGAGCGGGGACGCGGAGCTCCGCCAGGCGTTCGGCAAGCTGGCGGATGATGAGAGGAAACACCAGGAGTTCCTGCGGCACCTGGCGCAGCAGATTTCGGCCCGGGAGTCAGAAGTCAAGGTTGACGTGCTCGAGTTCATCGAGGTTTCCTCGCCGGCCATATTCGTGCGGGCGCCTGCCATGACCACGCCGGGGAACTGGGAGATTTCGGCGTTCTACGTCGGCATCCTGATGGAGAAAGCGTCCGTCGACTACTACCGCGAGGCGGCCTCCAGGACGACGCTGGCGAGCGCGAAGCAGCTGTACGAGAGGCTGGCCGCGTGGGAGCAGTCGCACCTGGATGCGCTGGAGAAGGTCTACGAGGTGTTGCAGCAGGAGTGGTGGGAGCGACAGGGGTTCTCCCCCAGCTAGCCTCGTTGCCTGCGCTTCTGGCAGCGTTGGGCGAGGGGTGGTGCGCGGCGTCAGTGCCTGCCGCGCCACCGACGTGCAGGCTGTGGACCCTGTCCCGCTGGGGGTGGGGACAAGAGCGATAGAACTGTCAACGGAAGTCACGGCGAGAGGTGCGGAAGACGAGAAAGGAGAGATGAAATGGTCACCGTCGCAGTAAACGGCATTCCAGTGGAGGTACCCGAGAACTACACGGTCATGCAGGCGGCCGCCCTGGCGGGGTTCGACATCCCGTCCCTGTGCAGCCATCCCGACCTCAAGGTCAAGGACAACTGCAAGGTGTGCGTGGTCGACGTCGACGGCGAGCTGGTCACCTCGTGCGCCACTACCGTGGCCCAGGGGATGAACATCAGGACCTTCACCCCGCGGGTTATCGAGGAGAAGCGGGCCAACCTCAAGAAGATCCTCAAGGTGCACCCCCAGGACTGCCTCAGCTGCATCCGCAGCGGCAACTGCGAGCTGCAGTCACTGACCCAGGCGCTGGCGGTGCGCTCCTTTGAGCACAAGCCCCTGCAGCTGCCCAAGGACACCTCCACCCCCTCCATCGTGCGCGATCCGTCCAAGTGCACCCTGTGCGGGCGCTGCGTGGAGGTGTGCAACGACATCCAGACCGTGGGAGCGCTGGAGATCAAGGACGGCATTCCCCAGACCGTCGATGGCAAGCTGCTCATCGACACCACCTGCGTGATGTGCGGGCAGTGCGCACTGGCCTGTCCGGTGGGAGCCATCACCGAGAAGGAAGAGATCGACAAGTTCCTGCAGGCGGTGGCGGACCCCAACAAGGTGGTGGTCACCCAGATCGCGCCTGCCATCCGCGTGGCCATCGCCGAGGAGATCGGCATGGACACCGGTGCCCTGGACATGCTCACCTTCGTGGCCGGGCTGCGCCAGCTCGGGTTCGACAAGGTGTTCCACACCAACTTCACCGCCGACCTCACCATCATCGAGGAAGGCAACGAGCTGCTCAAGCGGCTGAAGACGGGTGGCACCCTGCCGATGCTGACCTCCTGCAGCCCGGGCTGGATCAACTTCATCGAGACCTTCTACCCCGAGCAACTGGGGCACCTCTCCACCTGCAAGTCGCCCCAGCAGATGTTCGGCGCCCTCGTCAAGAGCTACTGGGCGGAGAAGGTTGGCGTCGACCCGGCCAACATCTACTCCGTCTCCATCATGCCCTGCACGGCCAAGAAGTACGAGGCTACACGCCCCGAGATGAGAGACAGCGGCTTCCAGGACGTGGACCTGGTGCTGACCACCCGCGAAGTGGGCAGGCTGTTCCGCATGGCCGGCATCGGCTTCGACAAGCTGCAGCCCTCCAACTTCGACTCCCTGCTGGGGGCCTACACCGGCGCGGCAGTCATCTTCGGCGCCTCCGGCGGCGTGATGGAAGCTGCCCTGCGCACGGTCTACGAGGTGGTGACCGGCAAGACCCTGCAGGACGTGAACTTCACCATGGTGCGCGGCTTCGAGGGCTTGAAGGAAGCCGAGGTCGACCTGGAGGGGACCAAGGTCAAGGTGGCGGTGGCCAATTCGCTGGTCAACGCGCGCAAGATCATGGACGACATCAAGGCGGGGACCTCGCCCTACCACTTCATCGAGATCATGTGCTGCCCGGGCGGCTGCATCGGCGGCGGCGGCCAGCCCATTCCCTCCACGGTGGAGAAGCGGGTGCAGCGCATCAACGCCATCTACCTGGAGGACGCCGGTCTGCCCCTGCGCAAGTCGCACGAGAACCCCGAGGTCAAGCAGCTGTACGAAGAGTTCCTGCACGAGCCGCTGGGACACAAGTCGCACGAGTTGCTGCACACTCACTACACGCCCAAGAACAAGTAGTCACCAGCCGCGAGGATTGGAAACGAATGCGCAGGGCGGGTATTCCCGCCCTGCGCGCGCGATCAGGCTACGGGCCCGCGGGGTAAAATGGGAGGAGTGCGAGGCCAGAAGGGTAGCCGGGCGCAACCAGGAGAGGTCCACCGCGCCGCCCGGGCGACAGGGTGGCCAGGAGGCCAGCCTAGGCAGGTCCGGGCGGCGGGGGAATGATGTCCGCCAGCGCGCGGGCCGC
>JARYMO010000323.1 GCA_029907055.1 Syntrophomonadaceae bacterium
CCCCGCGTCGCGCCGGGCAGCGAAATCCACCAGTACTTCGTACAGGCCAGGCTTGCGCGGCGGCCGCCGGTGCAGCCCCCGCTCTTCCCAGTAACCCGCCAACTGCTCGAAGAAGGCGAAGGCCTCCCCCTGGTACACCTCACCGGTGAACCAGCGCAGGCAGTGGCGGAAGTCCCCGGAGTTGTGGTAGCGGTCCACCATGTCCTCGATGCGGTGCAGGCGCCGCAGCTCGCGGTAGCCGAGGTGTCCGCTACGCAAGACCTCGTAGGGCGGGTGCGGGGAAAAGGCATACCCCCAGCGCGGGGCCTGCGCACGCAGGACCGATCCTTTGAGCAGCTTCAGGAAACCCAGCTGGAGGTAGTCGGGCTGCAGGGCATAGACTGCGTCGAAGGAGCGGGCGAATGACTGCCAGTCCTCTCCGGGCAGGCCGGCAATCAGGTCCAGGTGCACGGCCACCCTGCCCGCCGTGGTGAGGCGCCGGACCGCCGCCTGCATGCGCTCCCAGTCCATGAGCCGGTTGACCGCCCGCAGGACCGCCTGGTTGGTGGACTGGATGCCGATTTCAAAACGGAAGCGGCCGGGCGGCACCCCATCCAGCAGGCTGAGGGTGCCTTCGTCCAGGCGGTCCCCCAACACCTCGAAGTGGAAACAGCACTCGGTATCGAGGGCCGACAGCACCTGCAACAGTTCACGGAACCTGGCCCCGTCCACGTTGCTGGAGCGGTCCACCAGCTTGACGATGCGCGCCCCCTGTCCCGCTAACCAGGACAGTTCCCGGGCCGTCCGCTCCAGCGGCAGCCAGCGCACGCCGCGGTCTGCCGCCGACAGGCAGTACGAGCAGGCGAACGGACAGCCACGCGAGCCCTCGTAGTAGACGAGTCGCCCTTCCAGGTCCGGCAGGCCTTCCCCGTACGCGAAGGGCAGGCCCCCCAGGTCGGACAGGGGAGCGCGGTCCGGGCCGTGCACGACCTGATGCCCGACCCGCCGGCTGGCCCCCGCCACCATTCCCTCGCCCCCGTCACGCAGCGTGCGCAGGATTTCCAGCAGGGTTGCCTCCCCTTCACCGCGCACCACCCAGTCGACCCCCGGGTGCCGCAACAGCACTTCCTCCGCGGCGTGCCCGGCCTCGGGTCCCCCCAGGATCACGCAGACCTCGGGCGCCACCTGGGCCAGGTCGTCCACCAGGCACAGCAGCGGGCGCACGTTCCAGATGTAGCAAGAAAGGCCGAGCACGTCCGGCTGCCGGGCCAGGATTTCTGCCATCGCCTCGCCCGGGTCGTCATTGATGGTGAACTCCAGGAGCTGGATGTCGGGGAACTCCCCCCGGCAGTAGGCGGCCAGCGAGTAGAGCGCCAGGCAGGTCTGGCTGTAACTGGCATTCAGCGTCGCCAGCACCACCCGCATCCGCATCCCTCCCGCAGCAGGCGAGGCCGGGTCGCACCGCGCCCCCGCCCTCGCATCACGCTCTCCTCTCTCTGCTGCCCGTCTCCCGGGCACGCCGTGTGCCTAGCGCCCCTCCAGCCGGGCCAGGGCGCGCCGGTACTCTTCCCGCAGGTAATCGGGCTCGTCTGCCTGCAGGCGCCTGCTCAGCAGTTCCTCCGCCCACGGTTCGGCCACCGAGCCCAGGGTGCGGATGGCCAGCACCTTGTGCAGCACCTGGGGCGGGAACACCCGACGGCAGGTGTTATCGTGGGGGCTGAAGTAGTTGATGTACCCCTTGCGTACCGGGGCTCCATACACGTGGATAGTCACCGCCACCCGGTCGTT
>JARYMO010000324.1 GCA_029907055.1 Syntrophomonadaceae bacterium
GAGCGTCGAAATCCGCAACGCTGAAATCCACCGCAAGACCAACGAAACGGAGATCCTCCTGCAGCTGGAACTGGACGGGACGGGCAGCTACCAGATCGACACCGAGATGCAGTTCATCGGGCACCTGTTGTCCCTCTTCAGCATGCACAGCCTGACCAACCTCAAGGTGTGGGCGCGGGGTGACGACGAGCACCACATCGTGGAGGACATCGCCATCTGCCTGGGGCGCGCCATCCGCGAGTGTGTGGGTGAGAAGAAGAGCCTGCGCCGCTACGGCTGCCAGACCATCCCCATGGACGAGGCCCTGGCACGAGTGGCCATCGACATGTCGGGCAGGCCCTTCCTTCACTTCGACGTGCCGGTACCCGCCGAGCGGGTGGCTGATTTCTCCACCGAGCTGGTGGAGGAGTTCTTCCGGGCCCTGGTCAATTCCGCCGGCATGACCGTGCACATCGACCTGCTGCGCGGGAGCAACAGCCACCACGTCATCGAGTCGGTGTTCAAGGCCTTTGCCCGTGCCCTGCGCGAAGCGGTGGACTACGAGCCGCGCATCGAAGGGGTCTGGTCGACCAAGGGTGGCCTGTAGGGCGTGCGGGGCACCGGGAGAGAGGGGAAACCCAGGTGATCGCAGTCATCGACTATGGCATGGGGAACCTGCGCAGTGTGCACAAGGCCATTGAGCGCGTGGGCCTGGAAGCCCGGCTGACCTCGGATCCGGCGGTGGTGGCACGCGCTGACCGTATTGTCCTGCCAGGGGTGGGAGCCTTCGGGGACGCTGCCGCACACCTCAGGGAGGCCGGGCTGGACGTCGCGCTGGGCCGGGCCCTGGCGGCAGGCCGGCCCTTCCTGGGCATATGCCTGGGCCTGCAGCTGTTGTTCACGGAGAGCGAGGAGGGCGGCGCGCACCAGGGACTGGACGTGATCCCCGGCCGTGTCACCAGGCTGCCGCCCCTGGAGAAGGTGCCCCACATGGGGTGGAACCAGGTGGAATACCGGCAGGAACACCCGCTGTTCGCTGGTATCCCCGACCGTTCGTACTTCTACTTCGTGCACTCCTACTACGTGGTGCCGGATGATGCTGCGGTGCAGGCGGCAGTGACCGAGTACGGCATCCGTTTCACCTGCGCGGTGGCGCGCGACAACCTGTTCGCTACGCAGTTCCACCCAGAGAAGTCGAGCACCCTGGGGCTGCGCATGCTGGACAATTTCGGAAGGTGGAAGCCGTGATACTGCTGCCCGCCATCGACATCCGCGGCGGACGCTGCGTGCGCCTGGAGCAGGGGCGGCTGGACCGGGAAACGGTGTATGCCGATGATCCCGTCGCCACCGCGGAGGCCTTCGCAGCGGCGGGGGCGGAATGGCTGCACGTGGTGGATCTGGACGGGGCCTTCAGCGGCAGCCCCTGCAACCTGGAGGTGGTCCGCCGCATCGCCGCGGCGGTGCAGGTGCCCTTCCAGCTGGGAGGGGGGCTGCGCCGCGTGGATGACGTGGCGGAGGCCCTGCACGCCGGCGCCCACCGCGTCATTGTCGGCACCAGCGCGCTGGTTGAGGAGGACTTCATTCCCGCCCTGCTGGAGCGCTTCGGACCCGAGCGGGTGGTGGCAGGCATCGACGCCCGCGACGGGATGGTGGCGGTGAGGGGATGGGTGGAAGTCAGCGACGTCGCGGCCACCGTCCTGGCAGCGCGCATGCGGGCCATGGGCGTGGTGCGGGCCGTGTACACTGATGTGGCCCAGGATGGGCTGCTGGCGGGACCCAATTTCG
>JARYMO010000032.1 GCA_029907055.1 Syntrophomonadaceae bacterium
GGTTGGCCTCCAGCACGGTGGTCCGCAGCCCTACCGCCAGGTCCCGGCTGATGTGTCCGCCCGCCACCGGCACCGCCGCTACCGTCACCACCCGGCCCTCTTCCACCACCGCCAGGCTGGTGGTACCGGCCCCCATGTCCACCACAATGGCCCCTGCTTCCCGCTCCTCGGCAGTCAACACCGACAGGGCCGCCAGTTCCGAGCTCAGCGCCACTTCTTCCACCTGCCGGCCGCCGTAGGTCACCGCTCGCGACACATCATCGACCAGCATGGCGTGGGCCGTGGCCAGCCTGGCCTGCATCTGCAGAAGGGCGCCGCGTTTCCCCAGGCACTGTTCGCCCACCGGGCGTCCGTCCACCCGCATCTGTCCAGCCAGCACCGCCACCACCGCGTGGTCCGGGGGGAGGGGGGAGACCGGGGCCAGGCGCAGCGCGCGTTGCACCCGCTCCAGGTCTGCCGCCCCGATACCCCGCTCGCGGGACCTCACTTCGACCTCCGCCTGGCTCTCCACCATCCCCACGTTGCCTGGCGCCACCGCCACGCAGGCGGCTTCGACCTTCACCCCGTGGGAGCTCTCGAGGGCTCCCACGCACTCGCTCACCGCGTGGGCCGCCCGAAAGATATCGGCGATGCGATCCTTGCGCAGTCCGTCAAAGGGGACCGCGTGAACCCCCAGGAGCTGCACTCCGCTCCTCTCCAGCCGGCCAATGGCTGCCGCCACCTTCGAACTGCCGATGTCGATGCCCACCGCCAGCGGCCTGCCCCGCACGCCTCTCATGCCGTTCCTCCTTCGCCCCGCACGGTGGCCTCCCCGGCGCTCGCCGCTACCACTTCCGCAACAGGTAGCGCCTGAGGATGGCAAGGTTCTGGAAAATGCGCACCCCGAATGCCACCACCGCTGCCAGGTAGAGCTCCACGCTGAGGCGGTCGCCCAGGTAGGCCAGTCCGGCGGCCAGCAGGATGTTCACGAAGAACCCGCTCACGAACACCAGGTTGTCGTAGACGTTCTCCATGTAGGCCCGCAGCCCGCCGAACACCGAGTCCAGCGCCGCCAGGATGGCAATCGACATGTACTTGGCGTAGATAAAGGGCAACACCACCGGCATCTGGAGACCGAGGTAGACGCCCAGTGCCAGGCAGATGACCACCAGCAGCAACCACATCGCTCAGTTCGCCGTCCCTTTCGTCGAGACCGGTTGCGCGTAGCGGAAGGCGAGCGAGCCCCGGTAGGCGGGCACCTCCACCGTCTCCACACGCTGCACCTGGCTCTTGATTCCCCATATCTCGAGCGTTTCCAGCCACCCTCCCTTGATGTGCAGCGAGCTCTCCAGGACCGCCGGGTCCCCGATGGCCTTGATGACGAAGGGGGGGGCAATCTTGGTGGTGTTGACCAGGATCGTGGTGCCGGCGCAGCGGATCTCCGAGGTGGCGACCAGGCGCTGTTCGTTGATGCACACCGCCTCGGCGCCGGCCGCCCGCAGCTCGTTCACCACTTTCAGCAGGTCCTCGTCGTGTACCAGGTACAGGTTGGGGTTCTCGCCCGGCTGCAAGGGCTGGGCGCTGTCGGCCAGCGTCACCACCACCCCCGGCCCTTTCACCGCTTCCAGACCGGCCAGCAGGTTGGCCTTGGCCAACTGCTGGCGCAGCACCTCCGCGGCCTGGTCTTCGCTCCCCTCTTTCAGTTGTTCGCGCATGGAGGCCACTTCCTCCGCCAGCGCATCCCGCTCCTTGCTCACCTTGTCCAGCTGCAGGGTCAGGTCCTGCACGCGCAGGGTGGACAAGTCCCCGGGGTTGGCAGCAGTGGTCTTGAACTGAACCGCGACCATGAAGCCCAGCACGATGCATACCAACGCGATAGAGATCCTGGCTTCCTGTTTCATTCTCCTCGCTGTCCACCTTCCGCGTACCGGATGACTGGTTTCCCCTTGAAGCGCAGGTCCACGTAGGCCAGGGTCCCTTGCCCGGCCAGCGTATCCTCCATGCGGACGAAGTTTGCCACCAGCGCGGCCTTTTCTTCCAGTCGCTCCCCGTCTCCCACCCGGATTTCCGTGCCCTGCACGGTGTACAGGAGCAGCTGCAGGTCCTGCTGGTACCGGAACTCGGACACCCGTGCCAGTACGTCGGCAGGCAGCAGGGCCATGCACGCACGAATCGCATTCACCGCCCTGGTTGGTACGCTGTCGCCGGGAGCGATGCCCGCAGGAAGACCCGATATGCTGATGAACGGCAGGTCGGTGCCTTCGAGTGAGTCGATGCGGTCCAGGCAGGCACCCGTGTCGTCGATGATGAGAAAGGAGTCGCTGGTGGAAATCACCGCCCACGGACGGCGTTCCACTACTTCGATACGGATCTGGGCCGGCAGCCACCGGGTCACCCGGGCACTCCTGAGGAAGGGGTGCACGGTGACCGCCCTGGCCGCAGCCTCCGTGTCTACCTCAAATATATTAACACCGGTGACAATCCCTGACAACGCCTTTATCTCTCCGGCGGACACGCGGCGGTTGCCGCTGACGGTCACCTCACGCACCGTGCACCAGGGGCTGTGGGCGAAGGCGATTACGCCCACCGCCGCCACCGCCAGCAGCAGCAGTCGCCCTGCCGCGTGCCACGAAATACCCCGTCTTCTCTCCATCCCGCTGTCCTCGCCACGCCCGGCACCCAGCACCGTCAGCTCCCACTGCCCTTGACCAGCACCAGGCCCACCTGGCGGATGTCACCTGCGCCCATGGTGATGACCAGGTCCCCCGGACGCATCAGCTCCCGCACGTGCTGTGGCACCTGGTCCAGGTCGGCCACGTACGTCGCGTTGCACCCCGCCGCCAGCGCCGAACGGTGGATGATCTCCCCGCTCACCTCCGGTATGGGGGCTTCGCCTGCCCCGTAGACGTCCGTCACCACCACCACGTCCGCCGCTCGCAGCGCCGGCCCGAACTGCTCGCCCAACAGGCGGGTCCGCGAGTATCGGTGGGGCTGGAAGATGACCACCAGCCGCCCCGGGTGGGCCTGCCGGGCCGCCGCCAGGGTGGCCGCGATCTCGGTGGGGTGGTGGGCGTAATCGTCCAGCACCGTGACCCCGTCCACCTGTCCCAGCACCTCGAAGCGGCGCTTGGCGCCCACGAACTCGGCCAGGGCTTCGCGGATGACCTCGAAGCCGAGGCCCAGCTCCATGCCCACGGCGGTGGCAGCCAGCGCGTTGAGAGCGTTGTGCACGCCGGGCACCTGGAGTTCGATGCGCCCCAGCGTGCGACCGTTGCGGCAGGCCCCGAACTGCGAACCGTACCCCGAAGCCTCGTAGTCGAAGAGCGCGTAGTCGTGAGTCCGCTGAAACCCATAGTACAGCACCCGCGTCGACACCTGGTCGCGCATGGCCCGCAGGTACGGGTCTTCTCCGCACAGCAGCGCGAACCCGTCAGGGCGGACCTGCTGGACGAACTGCCGGAAGGCGGCCTGAAGACGCTCCAGCGAACGGTAGTAGTCCAGGTGGTCGTCCTCGACGTTGGTCACCACGGCAATCCTGGGATGCAGGGCCAGGAAGGAGGCATCGCTCTCGTCCGCCTCCGCCACGAAGTGCGGCCCCTGGCCCAGCTTGGCACTGAGGGCCAGGTGCTGCAGCTCCCCCCCGATGATGAAGCTGGGCGACAGGCCAGCCTGCTCCAGCACCAGCGCCACCATGGCCGTGGTGGTGGTCTTGCCGTGCGCGCCGGCCACCGCGATGCCTTCCCGCGCGTTCACCAGCCGGGCCAGCATTTCCCCCCGCTTGATGACCGGCACGCCGCGCGCGACAGCCGCCACCAGCTCCGGGTTGTCATCGCCCACCGCCGAGGACACGATGACCAATTCGGCATCCGGGGGCAGATTGGCAGCATCGTGCCCCAGCGCCACCGCGATCCCCTGGCTCTGCAGGCGGCGGGTCACCTCGCTGGCGCGCAGGTCGGAACCGGACACCACGTGTCCCTGCTGCCTGAGCACGGTGGCGATGCCGCTCATTCCAGCACCGCCAATGCCTATCATGTGCACACGCTCGCGGCCCCTGTCCACGGTGCCACCACCCTTCCTCCCGGTCCTCCCGGCCACTGCCCGGAAACTAGACAAGATAGGCCGCCAGGACATCCACGATACGCTCAAGCGCGTCGGGCCTGGCGGTGCTCCTCATCGCCTCCGCCATCGCGCGCAGGCGCTCGCGATGCTCACTCAGCGCGCTGATGTGCTTCCACAGTACCTCTCCGTCAAGGAACTCGTCAACGATGACCTCTACTGCCCCCCGCGCCTCCAGGGCCCGGGCATTCCTCTCCTGGTGCGCGTCGGCCGCATAGGGATAGGGGACCAGGATGGCCGGCAGCCCCACTATGGCCAGTTCGGCCAGGGTAGCCGCTCCTGCACGGCAGACGGCCAGGTCGGCGGCCGCCAGGGCCTCGGCCATGTGGTGCTGGTAGGCAATCACCCGCAGGCGCCGGCCCCAGGCCTCCCGCGCCTGCGGCGACAGCTCGGGGGCTTGCTGCTGCCATGCCTCGCCGGTGACCCACACCACCTGCATGCCCTCGCCGCGGTGGGCCTCTACCATGGCCTGCACCGCGCAATTGATGCTGCGCGCTCCCCGGCTGCCCCCGAACACCAGCACGGTGAAGAGCTCCGCATCCAGCTCCAGCCTCTGCCGGGCCTCCGAGCGGCTCATAGCCACGATCTCCGGCCGCACCGGCAGCCCGGTTACCTCGACCCGCGCCCCTGGCAAGAACTCGGCTGCCTCGCTGAAGGTCAGCAGCACCCGTTCTGCCCGCCGCGCCAGCAGGCGGTTGGCCAGACCGGGGATGGCATTCTGTTCGTGGATGACGGTGGGCACCCCCAGCATCTGGGCCGCCAGCACCATGGGGTAGGAAGCGTATCCCCCGGTCCCCACCACCAGGCGGGCGGGAAAGGAGCGCAGCACCTGCCGGGCCTGCCAGAACCCGACCGGCAACCTGGACAGCGCCCGCATCTTCTTGCGCAGCGAGGAACGGTCCAGCCCCTGTGCCTCGATGGCGGTAAAGGCGAAACCGTGTTGGGGAATGATGGTGCGCTCCATGCCGTGCGCGGTGCCCACGAAGAGCACCTCCACCCCGGGGATGCGCGCCACCAGCCCGCGGGCAATGGCCAGTGCCGGATAGATATGGCCCCCGGTGCCACCGCAGGCGATGATTACCTTCACCAGCCTCACCTCACTCGTCCTTGACGACGCGGTACCGGGATACGTTGAGCACCAGCCCCACCCCGGCCATGGTGAACAACAGCGACGACCCCCCGTAACTGATGAAGGGCAGGGGAATGCCGGTCACCGGCAATGCCCCCGACACCACCCCGATGTTGATGATGGCCTGCAGCACCACCGCGCAGGTGATTCCTGCCGCCAGCAGCGAGCCGAACAGGCTGGGCGCACGCAGGGCCACGCGGAACCCCCGCACCGCGAACACCACGAACAGCGCGATGACGGTCCCGCACCCTACCAGCCCCAGCTCTTCCCCCAGGATGGCGAAGATGAAGTCGGTGTGCTGCTCGGGCAGGTAGAAGTACTTCTGCAGGCTGCAGCCCAGCCCCACCCCCAACCAGCCCCCGGACCCCAGCGCATAGAGCGACTGGATGGTCTGGAATCCCCAGGTGTCAGGGTACTTCCAGGGGTCCAGGAAGGCCAGGAAGCGATTGAAGCGGTATGGTTCGTAGTAGATGGCCGCCGCCACCAGGCCGGTGGCCGCCACCAGGAGGCCGGAAAGGTGCCACCAACTGGCCCCGGCCATCATCAGCATGGCCATGGCCGTCCCTCCCACCACCATGGTGGTGCCGAGGTCGGGCTGGGCCATGATGAGACCGCAGACCAGCCCCACCAGCAGCAGGTAGGGGGCCAGGCCGCCAAAGAAGGAGCGTAGCCGCGTGGGGTCGCGGGACAGCGCACGGGCCAGGAACAGCACCAGGCACAGCTTGGTCATCTCCGCCGGACTGAAGCGGAGCGGCCCAACCACCAGCCAGCGGCTGGAACCTTTGACCTCGGCCGCGAACAGCACCAGCACCAGGAACACCACCGCCAGCCCCATGGCTGGCACCGCCAGGCGCTGCCAATGGTGGAAAGGAACGAAGGTAAGCACCAGCAGGGCCAGCAGCGAGGGGACCAGCCACAGCGTCTGCCGCTTGGCGAAGTAGTATGCATCCTCGAAGCGGAGGCTGGCGGTCACCGAGCTGGCACTGAACACCATCACCACGCCGATGGCGACCAGGGCCAGCGTGACCCCCATGAGCACCAGGTCGGGGGCTCCCACCTTGACCTTCATGGACGCCCCTCCTGGAACCCCTTCACCAGGCTGCAGAAGAGGTCTCCCCGTTGCTCGTAGTCGCGGAACATGTCCCAGCTGGCGCAGGCCGGGGAGAGGAGGACCACGTCCCCGGGGCGGGCCAGGGCCCGCGCCCGCTCAACCGCGCGCGGAAAGTCAGGCGCCATCTCCACCCGCGCGCAGCCCGCGGCGACCAGCGCGTCGCGCATGACCGGGGCCGCCTCGCCCACCAGCACCACGTGCGCCACCCGCTCGGCTACCAGTCGGGCCAGGGGGGCCAGATCGCCTCCCTTGTGACGCCCGCCGGCAATGAGTACCACCGGCTCGGAGAAGGACTGCAGGGCCTTGATGGTCGAGTCGGGGTTAGTCCCCTTGGAGTCGTTGACGTAGAGCACGCCATCCAGGGTGCGTACCTCCTCCAGCCGGTGACGCACCCCGCGGA
Organism: Syntrophomonadaceae bacterium; assembly: GCA_029907055.1. Classification (GTDB taxonomy): domain Bacteria; phylum Bacillota; class Syntrophomonadia; order Syntrophomonadales; family Syntrophothermaceae; genus JARYMO01. The sequence goes on from JARYMO010000032.1 coordinate 6,736, forward strand.
ACTTTTCCAGCGCTGCCCGCACCGGTGGGAAGGTCAACCCCAGGGCCAGGCACACCCCGCACGCGCACAGCACGTTCTCAGTGTTGTGGGCTCCCCGCAGGGGCACCTGCTGGCGGGGAATGAGCACCTCTTCCCTCCCCGCCCGGCGCACCACGATGTTCCCATCCCACAGGAAGACGCCGTCATCCAGGCGGCGCTGGGCGGAAAAGAACACCACCCCACCCGGCGCCCGGGCTGCCAGGCCCCGCACCAGCGGGTCCCCGAAGTTGAGCACTGCCCAGTCTTGCGGCTGCTGGTTGCACAGTACCCGCGCCTTGGCGGCGACGTAGCGTTCCATGGTATGGTGCCGGTCCAGGTGGTCAGGGGTGATATTGAGGATAGCCGCCACCTGTGCCCGGAAGTCGCGGATGGTATCTAGCTGGAAACTTGACATTTCCACCGCCACCACCCCGCGTTCCAGGCCTTCCACCGCCTCCACCAGCGGGAGCCCGATGTTGCCGGCCGCCAGGCCAGGCACACCGGCCTGGCGCAGGATGGCGGCCACCAGGGCGGTGGTGGTGGTCTTGCCGTTGGTGCCGGTGATGGCAGCCAGGCTGACCCCCGGCTTCTTGAGGCGGTAGGCCAGTTCGACTTCCCCTATGACCTCCACACCGGCCCGGAACAGGGGAGCGAGCATGGGCGCGTCCAGCGGCACGCCGGGGCTCACCACCGCCAGTGCGAGGCCGGCGCATTCCACCTTCACCTGTGCCCCCAGACGCAGCTCCACCGGCAGCCCTTCCAGCCCGGCCACCGCCGGTGCCAGGTCCTGTGGGGACTTGAGGTCGTAGGCGACGACCTCTGCCCCGCGGCTCGCCAGCGCCCGACAGGCAGCCACCCCACTGCGGGCCAGACCGATGACCGCCACCCGTCTCCCCTTCCACTCCATCTCCCTCACCACCCCTGCTTCATGCCGGCTGCCGCCAGTGCCAGCAGCACGCAGCCCAGCGCCGCGGCCCAGAAAGCCTTCACCACGCGGGTTTCCGGCCACCCCTTGAGCTCGAAATGATGGTGCAGCGGACTCATCAGGAACACCCGCCGCCCCGTGAGCTGGAAGGACGCCACCTGGATCATGACACTGGCTGCCTCCGCCACGTAGACCCCGCCCAGCACCAGCAGCAAGAGCTCGCTGCGGGCTACCGCGGCCACCGCCGCCACGGCTCCGCCCAGCGCCATCGATCCGGTGTCCCCCATGAAGACCCGGGCAGGATGGCGGTTGAAGGCCAGGAACCCCAGGCACGCCCCGCCCATGGCTGCGCTGACCGTGGCCGCTCCCGGATGCCCCCCCTGCAGGCTGACCCCGGCCAGGCCCAGGGCAGCGATGGCCGTCACCCCAGCCGCCAGGCCATCCAGACCGTCGGTGAGGTTCACCGCGTTGCTGAATCCGACCATCAACAGCACCACGAAGGGCACGTACCACCACCCCGCCTGCCAGGCGCCACTGGCCAGCGGCCACGGGATCTCCGTCCCGCGCCCCAGGACCAGCAGCAGCGCCAGGGCAAAGGCCGACGCCGCCACCACCTGCAGGAGCAGCTTGTCCCGGGCCCGCAGGCCCAGAGACTGGCGGCGCACCACCTTGCGGAAGTCGTCCGCGAAGCCGATGGCCGCGAAGGCCACGGCTGCCAGCAGGCAGGCCAGCGCTTCCGGGTCTGTTCCCCCGGCCAGCAGGCAGCCCAGCACCGCGGCAGCCACCAGGAACAGTCCCCCCATGGTGGGAGTGCCCTGCTTGCTCAGGTGCCGCTGCGGCCCCTCGGCCCTGATGCTCTGCCCCGCCTTGAGACGCGCCAGCAGCGGAACGGCAAACACCCCCATCGCCAGGCAGGCAACGAGGGCCAGGCTCCAGGCCAGCGCCAACCGTGTCACCGTGTCTTCCACCCTGCTATCCTTCCTCCTGCCGGGCTGCGCCTGCAGGGGTGGGCAGACCGGCGAGCAGCCCGCTGACGATCGTTTCCAGCCCCATGCCCCGCGAGGCCTTGACCAGCACCGTGTCCCCCGGCTGCAGGTGATCCCGCAGCCACCCCAGTGCCTCCTCCTTGTCCGTGAAGTGGGCCACCTGCGCTTCGCCCAGGCCGGCCTCGCGGGCAGCCGCAGCCAGGTGGACGGACCGCTCGCCCACCGCCACCAGCAGGTCCACCTCCAGCTCTGCTGCCGTCCGGCCCACCTGGCGGTGTCCCTCGGCCGCGAATGCGCCCAGCTCGTACATGTCCCCCAGGACCGCAATGCTGCGGCCGGGAGGGGCCAGGTTGACCAGGGCGTGCAGACCTGCCCGCATGGACAGCGGGCTGGCGTTGTAGCAGTCATCGATGATGGTGAGGCCGCCGGGGGCGCTCACCAGGTTGAGCCGCCGCTGCGCCGGGACGAAGGAGGCCAACCGCTCCGGCAGCTCATCCTGCGGAACCCCCGCCTCCATAGCCACGGCGATGGCCGCCATCGCGTTGTACGCCAGCTCCGGCACTGGCAGCGACAGGTGAAAGGACATCCGCCGCCCTTTCGCCAGCGCCTGCACCTCCAGTCCGTGGCGGCTGCAGGCGGTGGACAACAGGCGATAGTCGCAGTGGGAGGCGTACCCGAAGCGCAGCAGCCGCACGCGGGCCGTTGCCACCGCCTTTTCCAGGTGTGGGCAGTCGCCGTTGACAACGGCAAAGCCGTCTTCGGGCAGGGCTCCCAGGACCTCGCACTTGGCAGCGGCGATGGCCTCCAGGGACCCCAGGGTTTCCAGGTGCACCGGAGCCACGTTGGTGAGCACCGCGCAGTGGGGAGCAGCCAGCGCAGCCAGCGCGGCGATTTCCCCCCTGGCCCGCATGCCCATCTCCACCACGACGGCCTGGTGGACCGGGTCCAACGCCAACAGGGTGAGGGGAACGCCGATCTCGTTGTTGTAGTTGCCGGCAGTGCGCAGGGTGCGGAAGCGAGCCTGCAGGCAGTGGGCCACCATTTCCTTGGTCGTGGTCTTGCCTACGCTGCCGGTCACTGCCACCACCAGCGGATGGAAACGGCGCCGGTGCCAGGCAGACAGCGCCTGCAGTGCGTGCAACACGTCCCCCACCATCACCAGGCCCCGGGCCTCCAGTTCGGGTGGCACCTCCACCGGGCGGCTGACCACTGCCGCCGCCGCACCCCTGCGCAGTGCGTCCACCACGTAACGGTGCCCGTCCGTCGATTGACCACGCAGGGCGAAAAACACCTCTCCCCCGGTCACTGCACGGGAGTCAGTGGCCACGCCGCTTACCGCCGCCACGGTATCCCCCTGCAGCAATCGCCCCTCCATGGCCTGGGCAATTTCTCCCACGGTGCTACGCATGCTGCTCCCCCCCCAGCAGCTCCCGGGCGACCGCGCGATCGTCAAAGGGGAAGGACTGCCCCTTGACCAGCTGGTAGGTCTCGTGCCCCTTCCCGGCTATCACCACCACGTCCCCCGCCCGGGCCGCCTCCAGGGCCAGCTGGATGGCCCGCCGCCGATCGCTCTCCACCTTGACTTCTCCCCCGGTGCCCGGCGCGATTCCCGCCACGATATCAGCGATAATGGCCTCGGGCTCCTCGGAACGGGGATTGTCAGAGGTCACCACGCACAGGTCGCTGTGAGCGGCGGCAATCGCGCCCATCAGGGGGCGCTTGCCGCGGTCGCGGTCTCCTCCACAGCCAAAGACGGTGATCAGCTTCCCCCCGCCCATGCCGCGGGCCGCCCGCAACACGTTGGCCAGTCCATCCGGGGTGTGGGCATAGTCCACGATGACCGTGAAGTCCTGTCCCGCATCCACCGTTTCGAAGCGCCCGGGGACACCGGTCACGCTCTCCAGCCCCCGGCGGATGACCTCCTGGTCCACCCCCAGGCCAATGCCCGCCGCCGCAGCGGCCAGCGCGTTGTACACGTTGAAGAGCCCTGCCAG
>JARYMO010000033.1 GCA_029907055.1 Syntrophomonadaceae bacterium
CGGCAGATCGGGTAGAGAAACTTTATCCCGATACACCGCGGCGTTCAGCACCACGATCTCCCGGGGCTCCCCCTGCTCACCCGCCAGCACTCCGGCCACGATACGGGCGTTCTCCTCCGCCTCTCCCCCGCGGATGGCGGCCAGAGCCTCCTGGCGGGAACACGGTTTCCCCCGCTGCAGCAGGCGCCGCCGCCTCTCTCCCCCCGCCACCTCTACCACCTCGGTGCGGCCGCGGTGGGTGATCTCGTCCATGCCGTGCTCGGCGTGCACCACCAGCGCCCGTTGCCGGCCCAGCAGGGCCAGCGCGCCGGCCACCGGCTCCATCATCCGGGGGTCAGCGATGCCCATTACCTGGTAGGCCGGGTGAAAGGGGTTCACCAGGGGTCCCAGGAAGTTGAAGGCGGTGGCAATCCCCAGGCTCCGCCGCATGGGAGCAAACTTCTTCATGGCGGGATGAAAGGCGGGTGCGAACAGGAAGCTCATTCCCACCTCGTCCAGGGCCCGGCGCGCCTCGTCCAGCTCCAGGCTCACCCTGACCCCCAGGGCCTCCAGTACGTCCGCGCTGCCGGCCCGGCTGGTGGCCGCGCGGTTGCCGTGCTTGGCCACCTTCACGCCGCAGGCCGCGCACACGATGGCAGCGGCGGTGGAGATGTTGAAGGTCCCCAGCCCATCGCCGCCCGTCCCGCAGGTATCCAGCAACCCCTCGAAGTCGCGGCAGGACACCGCTTCGTCCAACAGGGCCCGCGCGAACCCGCCCAGTTCCTCGGCCCTCTCCCGCCGCAGCCGCAGCGCAGCGAAGAACGCTGCCGCCTGGCTCTCTGCCACCTCGCCGTGCACCAGTTCCATCATGGCCGCGTAGGCCTCGTCGCTGCTCAGCACGCCCCCGTCCATCACCCTGCGCAGGTAGGTCACGAACATGTGCTCCTCTCCTCTCTGCTCGTCTGTGTCGGCCCCTGGCCGCACGGCCTCTCCGCCACCAGGTCGATCCTCAACGGGGAGCCCCCGGCCGCCGGGCGGGGGCCGCCCCTGGCGGTCCCCTGTCCCCAGCAGTGGCCTGACTCCGCCAGGCGCGTGAGCTCGACGAAGTTGGCCACGATGTTCTTCCCCCTTTCAGTGAGGATCGACTCGGGGTGGAACTGCACGCCTTCCACCGCCCACTGGCGGTGCCGGATGCCCATGATTTCGCCTTCCTCGCTGCGGGCCGACACTTCCAGGCTCTCCGGCAGGCTGCCGGGGTCGACCACCAGGGAGTGGTAGCGGGCGGCAGCAAAGGGCATGGGCATCCCCTTCAGCAGGCCGCGTCCGTCGTGGAAGATGCGCGAGACCTTGCCGTGCATCATGCGGTAATTGACGACGATGGCGGCCCCGAAGGCCTGCGCGATGGCCTGGTGACCAAGGCAGACGCCCAGGATAGGGACGACGCCGCTGAAGCGCCGGATAGCCGCCAGGGTAATGCCGGCCTGCTCGGGATTGCCCGGCCCGGGAGAGATGACGATGCCGCTGGGCCGCAGGGCGGCGATGCCGGGACAGTCGGTGGCATCGTTGTGGCAGACCTCTACCTTCGCGCCCAGTTCCTGCAGGTACTGCACCAGGTTGTAGGTGAACGAGTCGTAGTTGTCGATGACCAGTATCATGCGCGTCCCTCCGCTCTGTGCACCGCCGCCATCAGGGCGCGGGCCTTGCTCAACGTTTCCTCGTACTCGCGCGCGGGATGCGAATCGGCCACGATGCCAGCCCCGGCCTGCAAGAAACAGCGCCCTCCACGAAACAGGAGGGAGCGGATGGTGATGCAGGTGTCGAGATCGCCGTTCACCCCCAGGTAGCCTACCGCTCCCCCGTAGGGACCGCGGCGGTCTTTCTCCAGGCCGTCGATGATCTCCATGGCCCGGCGCTTCGGGGCCCCGGTCAGCGTCCCTGCCGGGTAGCAGGAGCACAGGGCGGAGAGGGCATCCTCGCCCGGGTTGAGCCTGCCCCTGACCAGGGACACCAGGTGCACCACGTGCGAATAGGGCTCCACCTGCATGAATTCCGGGACCGACACGCTGCCCGGCCGGCTGACGCGCCCGATGTCGTTGCGCCCGAGGTCAACCAGCATCAGGTGTTCCGCCCGCTCCTTGGGGTCGGCCAGCAGTTCTTCCCGCAGGAGGGCATCCCGCGCCGGGTCCCCGGTCCACGGACGGGTTCCGGCAATAGGCCTGGTCTCCACCCGCTCCCCCTGCACCCGCACCAGCATCTCCGGCGATGATCCGGTCAGCACGAAGCCCGGGAAGCGCAGGTAAAACATGTAGGGAGAGGGATTGATGTCCCGCAGGCAGGCGTAGACCTGGCTGGGATGGGCAGCGGTGCTCCGCTGCCAGCGCTGGGAGAGCACTACTTGGAAGGCGTCGCCGATCCTGATGTGCTCCTGTGCCCGCCGCACCATGGCAGTGAACTCTTCCCGGCTGGTGTTGGCCTCGAAGCCCTCCTCCACCGGGGGCCCCGGCACCGGCGGCAGCGCCGCCGGGCCTCCCGGGCTGCCGCCGCGGATGGCGTCCATGGCCTGCGCGACACGCTGCACGGCCCCTCCCCGCTCACTGCGTTGGGCGAAAAAGGCGTAGACATGGATGATGCCTTCCTGCCGGTCCTGCACCATCACCGTGGCGGGCAGAAAGAAGGCGGCGTCCGGCAGCCCGGCGGGCGGTCGCGGTTTCGGGCTGAGTCCTGCCTGGAGCAGCGCCAGATCGTAGCCCCAGTAGCCGACCAGTCCGCCCTGGAAGTGCGGGTCGGCCGCGTGGCGCACCGCTCCCTGCTGGGCAGCCACGAACTGTCGCATCGCCGCGAACAGGTCGGCCGGGGCACACTGCTCCTGACCCGGGGCATGTGCCCGCACCTGGCCGGCCCGGGACTCCAGGCCCAGCAGGGCCCCGGTGCCGAGGATGGAGTACCGCCCGGCGTCCGGCGTGCCGAGGGACTCCAGGAACACCAGGCGCTCCGGGACAGGGCGTTGGGCATGCGCGAGGAACAGGGGGAAAAGGTCCACGCCAGGCGCGTACACCGCCTCCTGGACACAATGGTAGGCGGGAAAACGAAAACCGGCACCCAAATGAGTGCCGGCGTCTGCAGTCCGGTCTCTTCTCATCTCGGCCAATCTCTCCTCGTCTCGTCATTCTCGTCTCGGTATGGAATTGTGAGGTGCTCTGCTCGTCTCGTACCGGTCTCGGCTCAGGTGTAGTATACCGCACGCCGACTGCCCCCGTCAACCACACCCCGGCCCCGGTCAGCAGCAGCCAACGGTCTGCCCCTTCACAGCCCCAGCAGTGCGCGCACCAGGGACGCCATTCCTGCCGGCTCCACCGTGCGGCCGTGACGCACCGGCTTGTCTCGCAACCCCTGCAACCCCGCGGGCACCGGCGCCCCGCAGCGATCAGCCAGCAGCTCCATCAGCTGGAACTCGTCCCGGCCCTGGCACGTTTCAGGCGGCAGCACCGCCTCTGCCACGTCCCGCGCGAACTTGAAGGGACTGGCGGTGCCAGCCAGCAGGGTCGGCGTGCGGTTGTCGCCGCTGGCCTCCAGGTACTTGCGGTAGACCACGCTGCCCACGGCGGTGTGCGGGTCCAGCAGGTAGCCGGTACAGGCGAAGGTGCGCCGGATCTCTTGCCGTGCCTCCTCGTCGCTGGCGAAGTCTGACCAGAACAGCTGCTGCAGGCGCTGGCGCACCCCCTCGTCGACCTGGTAGCGGCCGCAGGAACTCAACTGCTCCATCCAGCCCCTCACGGCAGCGGCATCCCGCCCGGAGAGGGAGTAGAGCAGGCGCTCCAGGTTGCTGGAAACCAGGATGTCCATGGAGGGCGAGATGGTCTGGTAGAAGGGGCGGTTGCGGTCGTACACGCCGGAGCGGATGAAATCGGTCAGCACGTTGTTGGCGTTCGCGGCACAGACCAGGGTCTTGACGGGCACCCCCATCTCGCGCGCGTAGTAGGCAGCCAGGATGTTGCCGAAGTTTCCAGTCGGCACCACCACGTTGACCGCTTCCCCCGCTGCCACCTGGCCTGCCTGCCGCAGCGCCAGGTAGGAAGAGAGGTAGTACACCACCTGCGGCACCAGTCGCCCCCAGTTGATGGAGTTGGCGGAGGAGAGCCTGATGCCCCGCCGGGCCAGCTCCGCCCCCAGGGCGGCATCGGAGAAGATGGCTTTCACCCCGGCCTGGGCGTCGTCGAAGTTGCCCCTCACCCCCACCACCTCGACATTGGCCCCCTCCTGGGTGACCATCTGACGTTCCTGGATCTGGCTCACCCCGCCGGCGGGGTAGAACACCACGATGCGGGTGCCGGCCACGTCGCGGAACCCCTCCAGCGCAGCCTTGCCGGTGTCCCCGGAAGTGGCCACCAGGATCACGATTTCCGCCGTTTCGCTGGTGGCCCGGCAGCTGGTGGTGAGCAGGTGGGGCAGGATCTGCAGGGCCATGTCCTTGAAGGCAGCAGTGGGGCCGTGCCACAGCTCCATGACGTGCAGCCCGCCCTCCAGGGGCACCACCGGCACTACCACGGGGGTGTCGAAGCGGTCGCCCGCGTACGCTGCCTCCACGCAGGCCGCCAGCTGCGAGGACGAGAAATCGGTGAGGAACATGCCCAGCACCGTTCGCGCCAGGTCCTGGTAGGCAGAACCGCGCAGCGACTCCAGCGCCGACGGAGCAAGGACCACGGGGCGTTCTGGCACGTACAGCCCCCCGTCAGGGGCCAACCCCGCCTTGATGACCTCCATCGAAGGCACCGGCGGTGCCTGTCCCCTGGTGCTCTCGTAGTTCATGTGCTCCCCTCCTCGCACTCTCTCCCTTAGTTATAGACCAGGCCGCGGGCGGGTGCAAGGCACGTGTCCCGGCGGGTGTGGGACCGCCGGCGGTCTGGTATAGTAGGGATCAGTACAGGGTCAGTACCGTGTCGTGCCCCAGGCACCGCACGAGGGAGGAGAGGCAGAGTGGATGCCTGGACCATCGCCCTCTGTCAAATGACAGTGGTACCCGACAAGTTCGCCAACCTGGAGACCGCCCGCGAGATGATCTGCGCCGCCGCGCGGCGCGGCGCCGCGTTGGCGGTGTTGCCGGAGATGTTCAACTGCCCCTACGACAACTCGCTGTTCAGGGACTACGCGGAACCCCTGCCGGGGGGCGCGACCGATGCCATGCTGGCCGACGCCGCCCGTACGGAAGGGATGTGGCTGGTGGGAGGGTCCATCCCCGAACTGGATCCCGTCACTGGCCGGGTGTACAACTCCTGTGGCGTCTACGACCCCCGCGGTGAGCTGGTCGCCCGGCACCGCAAGCTGCACCTCTTCGATGTGGACCTGCCCGGAGGGGTGACGTTCCAGGAGTCGGCCACCCTGAGCGCGGGGAACACTCTGACCGTGGTCCCAACCCCCTTGCTGACGCTGGGGGTGGCCATCTGCTATGACCTCCGTTTCCCGGAACTGTCCAGGCTGATGGCCTTGCGCGGCGCCGAACTGCTGGTCTTCCCCGGCGCCTTCAACCAGGTGACCGGTCCGGCCCACTGGGAACTGTTGCTGCGGGCGCGGGCGGTGGACAACCAGGTGTTCGTGGCCGGAGTCTCCCCGGCCCTCAACCCCGGGGCCTCTTACCACGCCTGGGGCCACTCCGCCCTGGTCGACCCGTGGGGAACGGTGGTAGCAGCGGCCTCGCTGGGCCCCGAGCTGGTGGTGGCCACCATCGACCGCCAACGGCTGCGGCAGGTGAGGGAACAGCTGCCTCTGTTGCGTCACCGGCGGCGCGACCTGTACCGGGTATCGGGCGGCAGCCGGGGACAGGAACCGGGTTGAGGGGAGGATGCGGGTGCGCAGCGGCAGGGCGGAGGAGAGGGGAGGACGTCCGTGAAGTTCCATACCGAGTACCTGTACTTCAACACCGAGCGGCGACGCCAGTACATCTGCATCACCGGCCAGGTGGAGGCCGCGGTCCGCACCAGCGGTATCCGCGAGGGCATGGCGCTGGTGTCAGCCATGCACATCACCGCCGGCGTCTTCGTCAACGACCTGGAGGACGGCATTATCCAGGATATCGACGCCCTGCTGGAGAAGCTGGCGCCCTTCGGTCCCGCCTACCTGCACCACCGCACGGGCGAGGACAATGGTGACGCCCACCTCAAGAGCCTGCTGGTCCACCACCAGGTGGTGGTCCCTGTCACCGCGGGACGGCTGGACCTCGGGCCCTGGCAGCAGATATTCTACGCCGAATTCGACGGCCGCCGGCGCAAGCGGGTCATCATCAAGGTGATGGGCGAGTGACCGGAGGGGAGGCGATGTCGGGGCGCAACGCCGTCGCCCCGCGCAGGTACACGTGCTGAGGCCCGCCGGCTGGCAGCGGCCCGTTGACCAGCATCAACACCCGGATACAGCGGGGCAGTGCCCCGTGCACCGCCATCTCCTGGGAACACATCAGTGGCACCCCGCTCAACCCCATGCGCCGCGCGGCCAGGGCGGGGAATTCCGACCGGATGTCCGGCGTGGCGGTGAAGAACACCGCCGCCAGCGACTGCGGCTCCAGTCGGTTGCGTTCCATCATCTCCGCCAGCAGTTCGCGGGTGGCCCGGTCCACCTCCTCCGCGGTGTCCCGGGGGATGTCAATCGCCCCCCGCACGCCAACCACCATGCCTGCACACCTCCTGCCATCCTGCCATCGCCGTGTTCACGGTACCGCCCGGTGCCCCAGCCCGATGGCCACCTCGTCCAGGTGGAGCAGCCCGATACCGAGGAAGATGGCGACGCTCACGTGATCCCGGTAGCGGGCGATGCCGATCTTGCCTCCCACGTTGAGCCCCAGGGCCTTGGGCATGATCTGGGTAATCGCCTCGCGGGCCGCCCCCGCCACCGCCCCTTCGTCGGGGTGGGTGTCCTTGATGACCCCCTCGCGCTTGGCGGCCACCACCGCCCGCTCCACGATCTTGCCTACCGAATGGATGAACTCCCCGCCGTAGTCCACCGCCACCGCCTTGATCTGCAGCTCTTCCCACAGCCGCCGCTTGAGTTCGGCCTCTTCCGCCCGACTGGCGGTGAGGGCGATCCTGATGGCCGCGGAAGCCACCGCGCGACTCCCAATCTCTGCCATACTATCCCACCTTCGCTGGGCGCTCGCCTCGGCAGCAAGGCAATCCACGCCGTCTTCCGGCAACCCCCACAGGTGCTACTTCTCGCTCGCCGCCTGCAAATCCTCTCCCGTAGCGGGAGCAGCTCCCGCCGGGACCGAGCGCAGGATGGCGGCGGCCAGGGCTGCGGCGCCGAACCCGTTGTCGATGTTCACCACCCCCACCCCGGGGGCACAGGTGTTGAGCATCGACAGCAACGCCGCCAGGCCCCCGAAGTTGGCTCCGTACCCTACGCTGGTGGGCACCGCGATCACCGGCCGGGAGGTCAGTCCGCCCACCACACTGGCTAACGCCCCCTCCATGCCGGCCACCACCACCAGCACCTGCATGCGTTCCATCAGTTCCAGGCTGTCGAAGAGGCGATGGAGGCCGGCCACCCCCACGTCGTAGATGCGCTCTACCCGCGCCCCCATTGTTTCCAGGCACACCGCTGCTTCCTCCGCCACCGGGATGTCCGAAGTGCCGGCGGTGATGACCGCTGCCTGGCCGATGCACCGTGAAGCCTCCCGCCTCACGGCAATGACCCGCGCCCGCTCGTGGTACTCAGCATCCGGCACCAGGGCCTTCACCGTGGCGAACACCTCCGGCTGGGCCCGGGTGGCCAGCACGGTGCCATGGGCAGCAGCCAGCCGGGCCACCAGGATGGCCACCTGCTCAGGGGTTTTGCCCGGGCAGAACACCACTTCCGGGAACCCGTGGCGGAGCGAGCGATGGTGGTCGAGACGGGCGAAGCCCAGGTCCTGGTAGGGGAGGCCGTGCAGGCGAGAGGTCGCCTCCTCCACTCCCAGCGCCCCCGAGGCCACCTCTTGCAGCAGCCGCATGATCTTCTCCCGGTCCATCCTCGCCCCCCGCTTTCTCCTCCGTCCTACGTGCGCCCGGAAAACAGCAAACCTTTCGCAAGCGGCTGTCCCGCCCACAAAAGGTCTCGCACGCCGTGTCTCTCCGTTCCCGGCCCGCCACCAACAGTCATTCGCACGCCCGCCCGGCTGCCGGCCGCGTTCTCACTCGCCGGCCGCCCGCTGTCACCAGTGGGCGCGGGCGTACTCGATGCCAAAGCTGAACGCTTCCCGGTTCTGCTCGATGACCGAGGCCCGCTTGCCCTTGAAGATCTTGTCGAAGCTGCCCAGCACGGTGTCCACGTTGACGATGCCAGTGTGCGCGATGTACGCTCCCAGCATGATCATGTTGGCCCCCCGACCGAATCCTCCCTCCTCGGCCAGCCGGTTGAGCGGAAGCTCCAGCGTGGTGAGATCACGGCGCTGCGGCATCCGCTCCACCAGGGAGCGGTTGATGACCAGCACTCCCCCCGGCTGCACCCGGGCCTCGAAACGGTCCAGCGAGGGCTGGTTCATGATAATGGCCTGCGCAGGGCTGTCAGTGAGCGGGGAACTGATCTCGCCGTCGGCGATGGTCACGATGCAGTTGGCGGTGCCCCCGCGCATCTCTGCCCCGTATGACGGCACGTAGGCCACGTTGTGCCCCTCCAGCAAGGCCGCGTGGGTGAGGAAGAGGCCGATGGAGAGCACCCCTTGCCCCCCGAACCCGGCGACCAGGATCTGCTTTTCCATGCTGCTACTGCGCCTCCTTCACCTTGTAGTCGCCCAGCGGGTAGTAGGGAATCATCTTCTCCTCCAGCCACTTCATGGCCTCCACCGGTCCAAGCCCCCAGTTGGTGGGACAGGTCGACAGGATTTCCACCAGGGAGAAGCCAGTCCCCGCCATCTGCACCTCGAAGGCGCGCTTGATGGCCTTCTTGGCCCGCGCCGCGTTGGCCGGGGTGTTGATGGCCACCCGGGTCACGTAGGCCGCCCCCTCCAGGGTCGACAGCAGTTCTGCCACCTTCATGGGGTACCCCTCGCGGTCCTTGTCCCGTCCGAACGGTGAAGTGGTGGTCACCTGTCCCAGCAGGGTGGTGGGCGCCATCTGGCCGCCGGTCATGCCGTAGACGGTGTTGTTCACGAAGAACACGGTGATCTTCTCCCCGCGCGAGGCGGCATGGACGATTTCCCCCATGCCGATGGAGGCCAGATCACCGTCACCCTGGTACGTGAAGACCACCCGATCGCCCAGGATGCGCTTGATGCCCGTGGCCACCGCCGGAGCGCGGCCATGGGCCGCTTCCAGCATGTCGCAGTTGAAGTAGTCGTAGGCCAGCACCGCGCAGCCCACCGGGCAAATGCCGATGGTCCGCTCGCGGATGCCCAGCTCGTCCATGCTCTCCGCCACCAGGCGGTGGATGATGCCATGCCCGCAGCCGGGACAGTAGTGCCACCTGGCGCCGGTCAGGCTCTGGGGCATCGCCAGTACTTTCTTCATGCCAGGCCCCTCCTCTTGGCTACGTCTTCGATGGCATCCCGCACCTCGCGGGGACTGGGGACCACCCCGATGCGGCCGAAGAAATCCACCGGCGCGCGGCCGTTCACTGCCAGACGCACGTCCTCCACCATCTGCCCCATGCTGATCTCGATGCTCATGAAGGCCCTGGCGGCAGGCATACAAGCCTCCAGGAAGGTGTCGGGGAAGGGCCAGAGGGTGATGGGCCGCACCAGCCCCACGCGCAGGCCTTGCGCACGCAGGTCGGCGACCGCTTTCTTGGCCACCCGCGACAGCAGCCCGTAGGCCACCACGATGAGTTCTGCCTCCTCGGTCATGAACAGTTCGGCCCGTTTCTGCTCGGCCTGCAGCCGGGCATACTTGGCCGCCAGCACATGGTTGCGGGCCTCCAGTTCGTCTGGCGGCAGGTGAAGGGTGTTGACGATGTTGGGCTTGCGCCCCGCACAGCCGGTCACCGCCCACGGCTTTTCGTAGGCCGGCGTCACGAAGTCCCGCACCTCCACCGGCTCCATCATCTGCCCCAGCATGCCCTCGCTCATGATGAGCACCGGGGTTCGGTAGCGATCGGCCAGGTCGAAGGCCTCGATGGCGAAGTCCATCATCTCCTGCACGCTGGAAGGAGCCAGCACCACCAGGTGGTAGTCGCCGTGGCCGCCCCCCTTGCAGGCCTGCATGTAGTCCGACTGGGCAGGCTGGATGCCCCCCAGCCCGGGCCCCCCGCGCGATATGTTGGCGATGACGCAGGGCAGTTCCGCCTCGGCGATGAACGAGATGCCCTCCTGCTTGAGCGAGAGCCCTGGACCCGAGGAACCGGTCATCACCCGGGCACCGGTGGCCGCGCCCCCATACACCATGTTGATGGCCGCCAGCTCGCTCTCCGCCTGCAGGAAGACCCCCCCGACCTGCGGGAGACGCCGGGCCAGGTACTCGGCCACTTCGCTCTGCGGGGTGATGGGGTATCCGAAGAAGTACCGGCAGCCGGCGATTACCGCCCCCTCCGCCAGTGCTTCGTTGCCTTTCATCAGTACCCTCGCCACGCCTTCACTCCCTTTCGACTTCGATGACCAGGTCCGGGCACATCCGTCCGCAAATGGCGCAGCCATTGCACTTCTCCGGCGCTACCGCCGTGGCCGGGTGGTATCCCTGGGCGTTGATCCTCGACTTGT
>JARYMO010000034.1 GCA_029907055.1 Syntrophomonadaceae bacterium
GGACGAGGGGGCCGAGGACCCCGACCCGGACGACGAGATGGCGGCCCAGCGCTTCCTGTTTGCCCTGGAGGGAGGCAAAGCCCGGCGGCTGAGCTGGACCGAATACCGGCACCAGGGATTCGCCACCTTTTCCCCCGACGGGGCGCGCATCCTGTTCCTGGAGAACGCCGAGGAGTCGTTCTCGCCTTACCTGCTGGACTATCATTCCGGTCGCAAGCAGCCGGTGGCGGGTGACCACTGGATGCTGATGGGGGAGAACGCCTGGGCCCCGGGCGGAAAGAGGTTTGCACTCTCCTATGGAGGGGTGGGGAATGCGCACATCCGCGTGTACGGTGCCCAGGGGGAACGGTGGCAGCGTCTGGGTACGGAAGGGGCCTCAACCGCCGCCTTCCCTGCCTTCCTGGACGACGATACCGTCCTGTTCATCACCGACCGCGTGCCGGGGGCGAAGCCGGCGGGGTTCTTGCTGGCCGCGCAGTCGTTGGGGGATGAGGAGCCGGTGGCGGTGACCATGGCCGATGCGTTCGCGGTGGCGAGGGACGGGAAAAGGTTGGCGGTATTGCGGCGAGGAGAGGAAGGCCAGGATGTCGTCCTGGTCGGAGAACTGGCCGCTGGGCTGCGCGCAGAGGGCCTGCGCGAGAGGGTAAAGGGCAGCATTGAAGGGCCGCTGGCCTGGTCGCCCGATGGCTCGTTGCTGGCCTACCGGCAGGCCGACGGGTTGTGGGTGCTGGACCCGGTCAGCGGGGAATGCCAGCGACTCACTGGCGAGGACTGGGTGGTCCTGCGCTTTTTCTGGAGCGAGGCATGGGTCCTGGTGTTCAGTGGTTGGCGGGCGGGAGATGCTGAGGGCGAGCTACAGGTGGTAACGGTGCGCCTGGGAAGGTGAGGAGCCGTGGCCCCGCGGCCTTTCCGGAGCAGGGCCCCTTGGCTCCGCGACACAGGAACCGGAGGTGGAGGAGTGGAAGTGCTTGGCATCGCCTGCAGTCCCAGGGTCAGGAGCAACAGTACCGCCTTGTTGGAGCGGTTCCTCGAGGGTGCACAGTCGCAGGGGGTGCGCACGCGAATGGTCTCCCTGCGGACGCTGAACTTCGAATGGTGCAATGGATGCGAATCCTGTTCGGTCACTGGCCGCTGCGTATTCGACGACGATCTGACCGTCCTCTTCAGGCGGCTGGACGTGGCGGACGGCGTGGCCGTCGCGGCCCCGGTGTACGCCATGGGAATGAACGCCCTGGGCAAGGCGATGATCGAGCGGGCGCAGGAGTACTGGGCCCGCGCCTACCTGCTCAACCAGCCGCCTCGGGCTGGGAAGCGGCGGGCGTTCTTCATCTCCACCGCGGGGACCTCGCTGCCAGGGGTGTTTGACTGTTCCCTGAAGACCGTGCGCTACTTCTTCCGCATCCTCGGCTTCCGTTGGGGCGGGGAGATGCTGGTGAGCGCGGTGGACGCGGCCGGCGAGATCGAGCGGCGGCCGGACTGGCTTGACCAGGCCGGCCGCAGCGGGGCACGCTTCGCGCGTTCGCTCCAGCATTCTGAAGGGTGGGAGTGACACCTCACCCGGAGCTGGCCGCCTCGGTGACCAGGGGCAGCCCGGCCGCCTTCCACGCCGTCGTGCCGCCGATGACGTTGATGATGCTGCGGAAGCCGCGCTGCGCCAGCAGGCTGGCTCCCAGCACGCTGCGGGCGCCGGTGTTGCAGATGACTGCCACCGGTTGCGCGGGGTCCAGTTCCGTGTAGCGGTAACGGAGGTCAGCGGTGGGGATATGGCGGGCGCCCTCGATGTGTCCCTCCTGCCATTCCCCCGGTGAGCGGGTATCCACCAACTGAAGGCCGCCGGCGGCGAGGAGCTGCTGCAGTTCAGGAATGCTGACCGACCGCAGGCCGCGCGTTTCGAGGCCGGCCTGGGCCCAGGCTTCCATGCCGCCTGCCAGGTAACCGTCCACGCGGTCCAGTCCCACCCGGCGCAGCCCGGTCAGCGCTGCCTCCAGGTCTGACTTGCGCTCCAGCACCAGCAGGATGGGGCGGTCGGGGGGCAGGACCCATCCGGAGAAGGTGGAGAAGATGGTCCCGGCCAGGGCGATACAGTACGCGTCGGGAACGTGTGCGGCGGCAAATGCCATCTGGTCGCGGGTGTCCAGTACCAGTGCCCCCTGCTCCGCCGCGCGCTTGAAGTCGCCCGGAGCCAGTGCTGCCGGGGCGGGCAGCGACGACAGCAGCGCGGGGCCGAGGCGGTTGATCTCGGAACAGCGGGAGAAGTGGTCGGGCGCCGGCGGCTGCCCCTCCAGCAAGACACGGGAGAATTCCTCCTGCGGGTGGAGGTGGAAGGCGTAGTTGTACAGGCGCTCGTTGCCAATGGTGCTCGACAGCTTGGCGGAGAGCGAGCGCCCGCACAGCGAGCCCATGCCGTGCGCGGGGTAGACCTCGACGCCATCGCGCAGCGATTCCAGGCGGGGCAGGCTGTGGTACAGGTCGGCAGCCAGCCGCTCCGCGATGTCGGGGAAGAGGTCCGGCCGGCCGACGTCTCCTACCAGCAGGGTGTCACCGGTCAAGGCCAGGGCCGGCTCCGGCCCGCGAGCGAGGTCGGCCACCAGCACAACTGAACACTCTGGCGTATGGCCGGGAGTTGCCAGCAGGGTGAACTGGAGGTCGCCGATGCGCCACTGCTGGCCGTCTTCCACCGCCACGTGGGGAAATGCGCAGCGCGCGGAGGCCGGCGCATAGATGGGGGCGCCAGTGAGCGAGGCCAGCTCGAGATGGCCGGACACGAAATCAGCGTGCAGGTGGGTTTCGATGATGGCGGCGATGGTGAGGTCCAGTTCGGAAGCCAGTTGCAGGTAGCGGTCGACGTCGCGGGAAGGGTCGACCACCACGCAGAAGGGCGGGCTGCCCAGCACGTAAGAGCAGTGGGCCAGCCCGGGCGTGTACAACTGCACGAAGTTCACTTCCAGGGCACCTCCTTCCGCAGCATCAGGTGTCAGGGTCTAGCAGTGAACGTCTCTCCTGCTTCCAGTGTACCATGGCCCACGTGGATGTCGGGGTCGATTCACGGGCCCACACTGAGGGCGGTGGTAGCGGGGGCGGTGTTCGGCTATAATGTAGGCGTCATCAGGAGCGGGGGACAGGGGCAGTGGGCAGCGGATTTTCCGAGCGGACACAATTGGCCATGGCGGTGGCAGCGGCAGGCGGACGCCTGCTGGAAACAGGTGCCACGGAACGGGCCCGGCAAGACTTCGTGCAGGTCAAGTCCAGCCGCGAGCTGGTCACCGCCCTGGACCGGCGGGTGGAGTCGATGGCGGTGGAAATGATACGCAGCCGGTTCCCTGCCGATGCAGTGAAGGGTGAGGAAGGAGCTGAAGCGGGGGCTGGCAGCGGCGAGGCAGCCTGCTGGCTGGTGGACCCTATTGACGGCACCTTCAACTTCGTGCGCGACATTCCCGCCTATTGCGTGTCGGTGGCGTACCTGCTGGGGGGGCGGCTGCACGGCGGGGCGGTGTACGACCCGGTGCGGGATGAGCTCTTCGTGGCAGAGCGCGGCCGGGGAGCGTACCTCAACGGGCAACCGATTTCCGTGTCGGGTGCCCGCCGCAGCCAG
This sequence comes from Syntrophomonadaceae bacterium, assembly GCA_029907055.1. Taxonomy (GTDB): domain Bacteria; phylum Bacillota; class Syntrophomonadia; order Syntrophomonadales; family Syntrophothermaceae; genus JARYMO01. The sequence continues at coordinate 3,593 of JARYMO010000034.1, forward strand.
GACTGCCTGCTGGCGGTGTTCTTCCCCGCCGGCCCCGACGGCTACCTCATCGCCAGCCACTTCGAGTTGTTCGGGCACATCCTGCCCGAAATCCGCGACATCCGCAGGGTGGGTGCGGCGGCCCTGGACCTGGCCTGGGTGGCCTGCGGTCGCCTGGACGGCTCGTTTGAGGTGCACCTGCACCCCTGGGATATCGCCGCTGGCATCGTGCTGGTAGAGGAGGCAGGGGGGCTGGTGACTGACTGGCACGGGGGCGCGGACTACCTGCGCAGCGGCAGCATTGTCGCCACCAACGGGCACATCCATTCCTGGCTGCTGGACAAGATCGAGCGGCATTTTGTCGATAAGGACTACATAGACTAGGGGCGGGGAAGGAAGCGAGCAACGCGGTGCAAACAGAACTGTCGAGCAGGACCCGGGTGGCCATGGACGCGGCTCGCGAGGCCGGGCGCATGCTGGTGGTGGCCCGGCGGCACGGGCCGCACCCGGAGATACTGCGGGTCAAGGGCCTGAACGATTTCGTCACCGAGATGGACGAGCGCGCCGAGGACATCATCGTGGCGCGCCTGCGCGAAGCGTTTCCGGGTGACGTGGTGGTGGCGGAGGAGCGGGGGGAACTGGCGGGAGCGCAGGGAGGCGGGCGCTGGCTGGTAGACCCGCTTGACGGTACCACCAACTTCCTGCACGGGGTGCCCATCTATGCGGTGAGCATTGCCTGCGAGGTGGGAGGAGCACTGCACTGCGGGGTGGTGTACGACCCCAACCGGGACGAGATGTTCGTGGCCCAGCAGGGCTGCGGGGCCTATCTCAACGGGAGGCGTATCAGCGTGTCGGGGGTGGCACGCACGGCGGACTGCCTGCTCACCACCGGCTTTCCCTACCGTGATTTCCGGTACTTGGAGAGCTATTTCCGCCTGTTCACCCACATTCTGCCCGAGGTGCACGGGTTGCGCAGGCCTGGGGCCGCCGCCCTTGACCTGTGCTGGACCGCCTGTGGCCGCTTTGACGGGTTCTGCGAGCTGGGGCTGAAGCCATGGGACGTTGCGGCCGGCTCGCTCATCGTGCGCGAGGCGGGGGGGAAGGTGACTGACTGGTACGGGACCGACGACTTCCTGGACACGGGGAACATCGTGGCCACCAATGGCCACATCCACGCCTGGCTGCTGGGCAAGATGGCAGCCCATTTCCTGGACCGCGAGGTGTTGTAGTGACCCGCCGGGCGGCAACTGCCCAGGGGCAGGGGGGGTCCCTGTGCCCAGGCAGGCAGTGGAGAGCACGGGAGGCGGTTATGAGCCAGGGGCCCCTGGAAATCAACCAGCTCATCGAATTGGAGGTCGGGACCGGCGAGCAAAGGGAAACCCATCGCAGCCGCATCGAGGAGATCGGAGAGCGGACGCTGTTGGTTGCCGCTCCCATGCGGCACGGGGTTCCCGTCTACCTGGCGGGCGGCACCGAAGTGTACGTGCGCTTCGTCCGCGACCGCGGCCTGTTCAGCTTCGCTGCCCGGGTGGTGGGGAGCCGCGGCGGGACGCTGCCCATGCTGGAACTGACGCGCCCGGTGCGCATTGCGCGCACCGAGCGGAGGGCCTGGGTGCGGATGGCCACGGTACTGCAGTGCCGGTGCCGGCGGCTGGACGCTGCGTCGGACAGCGGGGACATGGAGGCCACCACGATCAACCTTGGCGGCGGTGGAGCGCTGTTGACAGCGCCCGCCCCCTTGGAGCCGGGCACCCCGGTGCGACTGACCATGCGCCTTCCAGACGAGGTGCCGGTGGAGGCGGACGGCGAGGTACTGAGGTGCGAGGCGGCGGGGGCGGGGGGGCGCAGGTACTGGCATTTGGCGGTGCGCTTCGTGGACATCCAGGAGAAGGTCCGGGAACACCTCATCCGCTTCGTCTTTCAGCGGCAACGCGAGCTCATCCGCCGGGGGATGCTGCGCTGAGATTAACAACGAATGTCCTCTCATAACGTGAGCAAGGAGGCATGGCAGTGAACACGCGCGTGATGGTAGTGGCCCTGGTGCTGGTGCTGGGGGTGGCGGCATACGGCTGTGGCCCGCAGGCGCGGGACTTCGTGGGCGAAGGGAACGTGGCCCTGGAGCAGGGTCGCTACGAGGAGGCGGTAGCGATCCTCACCAGGGCGATTGCAGAGGATGCCGGGGCAACCGCAGCGTACGTCGCGCGTGCGCGGGCCTACAACCTGATGGAGGAGTACGAGAAGGCCATCGCCGACGCGGAGCATGCCATCGCCTTGGACGCCAAGAATGCCGAGGCCTATGAGAACCGGGCCATTGCCTACAACTGTCTCGGGCAGTGGGAAAAGGCGCTGGAGGACCATTCCCGCGCACTGCGGCTGGACCCCCAATTTGCCAAGGCGTATACCAACCGTGCGCTGGCTCTGGCCGGCCTGGGGCGTTACGACGAGGCGCTGGCCGACCTGAAGCGGGCAAAGGAACTGGATGACGCCAGCCCCTGGCCGCACCAGGCGGAAGGGTCTGTCTACCTCGCGCTGGGGCGCTACGGGGAGGCGGTTCAGGCTTTCACCCAGGCGCTGCAGCGGGATGCCACGCTGGTGGAGGCGTACCAGAACCGCGCCTTTGCCTGTGACGAGGTGGGTGATTTCCAGCAGGCGCTGGCGGACGCCAACAGGGTGGTAGAACTGGACGCGGACAGTCCCGCCGCCTACGTCCTGCGCTGCTGGCAGCGAGAGCGACTGGGACGGTGGGAGGAGGCGCGGGCGGACGCCGAGCGGAGCATCAGGATGGACCCACGCTACGCGGATGCCTATGCCAAACTCGGACACGCCTGGCGCGGGCTGGGCAAGTACCAGGAGGCCATCGATGCCTACAGCCAAGCAATTGAGCTGGATGCCGAAGCCCTGGAGGCCTACGTGGGGCGTTGCCTGGCCTACGAAGCGCTGGGACGCTCAGCCGAGGCCAAGGCCGACTCCCAGGCAGCGGCACTCCTGGATCCCGGGTTCGCCGTCCTCAAGGCCGCCCTGGCGTCGCTGGGCCGGGCCGGCTGATTGCAGGGTCAGCTGCCGACGAGGTTGCGGCCCCACGATGGAAGTGATAGGGTAAATGTTGGAATGAACCATTGCCCCGACAGCGCGGTGCAGGAGACGGCCGGGTGAGCCGCCGAGCCGGGTGTCCGACTCCTCCGTCATCCTGGGTCCTTCCCGCGGAAGGGCTCCGCCCGCTCGAGGCATGACTTCAGGAGGGGAGACGATGACGCCGACAACCGTGCTGCTGTACTACATAGCGAATGTCACCCACGGCTGCCTGGGGGAGTGGGTGCGGGTGGAGCCGACTGCGGGGCGTACCGGCCGCGTGGTGGACGCCGGCAGGTGCAGGGAGTGCTGGCGCACTGGGTACGAAGACGCCGCCGAACAGAGCTTCCGCGAACGCTTCCTGGGCAAGGAGGTCGAACTGCCGGCGGATTTCGTGGGCGGCTGGGTGGAAGTGGCCCTGGTGGACTCGGCGTTCGAGCTGAGCGGACATCGGGCGCGGGCAACCACCGTCGTGCCGCGGGAGCTGGTAGTGGTGGACGAAGCGCAGAGCCAGGCGTAAAAGAGGGGTTCTCCCCTCTTCTTCTTTTTCGCCCGTCCGGGACATGCAGGGCAACGAGAGGAGCACAGAGAGACAATGGTGTGGGTAGGGGCACACCGGGGGGCGTCCGCCCAGGCGCCGGAGAACACGCTGGCCGCGTTCTCGCTGGCGATGGACCGTGGCGTGGCCTGGATGGAGTGCGACGTGCAGTTGACCCGCGACGGGGTGCCGGTGGTTATCCACGACGAGACCCTGGAGCGGACCACCAATGGACGGGGGGAGGTCGCGGGATGGTGGTGGCGGGACCTGTGCCGGCTCGACGCTGGCTCGTGGAAGGGGCCGGAGTGGCGCGGTGAGAGGGTGCCCGCGCTGGAAGAGCTGTTGTGCCTGGTGCGTGGCCGCTGCCTCCTGAACGTCGAGCTGAAGACCGCCGTGGTTGCCTACCCTGGCATCGAGGAGAAGGTGGCAGCGCTGGTCCGCCACCATGGGCTGGCAGAACAGGTGCTTGTCTCTTCCTTTTCGGTCGCTACCCTCCTGCGGATGCAGGAGTGTGCGCCGGAATTGCCGCTGGCCTTCCTGTGGGACCAAGCGCCAGGAAATGTGTTCTCCGCCTTGCCCTCCGCCCTGCGCCTGACGGCGCTTCACCCCTCCGCCACGGCGGTGACAGAAGAGCTGGTGCTGAGAGCGAGGCAACGTGGGTTACTGGTGCACACCTGGGTGGTCGACTGTCCGCAACAGGCGCGAGAAATGGAACGCGCCGGTGTACACGGGCTGCTCACCAACCTGCCGCCGACCATGGATGCTTTGCTTGCCCTGCACGCCCGGTGGCGGGGACGAACGGCTAGCGAAGCGCTCTGATGCCCTCCCACTTGGTGAGCACCGGGTCCAGCCTGCCGTAGCCGGAGACCTGGTACTCCACCCCCTGGTTCAGCGCGTAGCGGGTTGCCAGGTGTCCGCCTTGTCCCAGGCGGCCGAAGCAGTCCCAGGGCACCACCTTGGGGCCCCCCACGGTGGTCACTGTTGGCTCCACCGGAATCCAGCCCGCCCCCGGGGCGTAGTACTCCGCCCACGCGTGTCCCAGCGCCGAAGCGTCATTCCACGCGGAACCCAGGGACGTGCCGGCCTGCACCCAGTAGCCGGACACCACCCGTGCAGGTACCCCTGCCGCGCGACAGAGCGCGGTGAAGAGGGCGGCGTAGTCCTCGCACACCCCCCGCCCGGTGCGCAGCGCACTCAGCGCCCCCTTGTGCGCATAGCGGCTGCTGGGATCATAGGTCATGTGCAGGCTGACAAAGCCGAAGACGCGGCGGGCGATGGCCCCTGCATCGGTAAGCGTCCCCTTCAGTTCCCTGGCCTTGGCCGTCATCTCGCGGTGGTCTGATTCGATGAGGGCCTGGGGCCGCAGGTACAGCTCGCGGGCAGTGAACCCGTCGGTCTCCACCGAGACGGGGGAGGGCGGGGACACAATGGCCCAGTTGAGCAACTCGCGTTCCACCAGCACCGTCACCGGGTGGCCGGGGCGGAAGTCTTCCACCCTGATGATGGCGGTGCGGTTGCCGTAGTCGTCCACCAGCATGCCGGCGGGAGCGGGGCTGATGCGCAGCTCGCCGTCCTCCTGGTAGGGGGAGTTGCTGGTCCACACCGGCACCCTGACCGTCAGCGCGGCGGTGTCCCCCCGGTTGACGAACGTCAGCTTCAGCTGCAGCGCGAAGCGGCGCGGGCTGCTGAGAGAAGGCGCGGCCAGCGGCACAGGTGGCGGTGTGGTCACCGTGACCACCCTGCTGCTCGGTTCCCACTCCACCGCCGCCCCCAGGGCTTCGCCCACGAAGCGAACCGGCACCAGGGTCCTGCCGTTTGAAATGACCGGGGGGGAGTCGAGGGTGACCACCCGTCCGTCCACGTACGCTTGCCGCGAGCCCACGGTCAGGCGCACCACGTCCCACCCGCGCACCGCGGACACGGTGCTGCTGGTGCCATCCCACAGCACCTCGGCCCCCAGCGCCTCGAAGATGGGACGCATGGGCACCAGTACCCTGCCGTTGGCAGTGAGCGGCGCTGCGGGCAGGTCCAGGACCTGCCCATCGACCGCCACGGTGGGGACGGGTTCCGCGGCCGCGGGAGATGCAGGCAGGCTCAGTGCCAGCAGCAACAAGAGGGAAACCAGTAGTCGGCAAAACGGTGTGTGCACGGTAACCTCCTCGTGACACGCCACCGGGTTGTGCTCCGGGCGGCGGTGGCGTTCTCTCTTCACTATACCACACCCCCGTTTTGCTGCCGCCGCGGGAATGCTATAGTGGTGATGGCGGCATTCAGTAAGGGGGGAAGGAGCATGAGCGCGAAGCAGGCAGCGAAGAAGGCAGGGAAGGGCTCCTGGCTGGCAGACAGGCGCGTGCGGCTGTGGCTGGGAGCTGGGTTGGTGCTCATGGTGGCCCTCGCCGCAGCCCTGTCCTACAGCGCTAACCGCGCAGAGCTGGAGGTGTTGCGCCGGGCGTCCATCGTCACTGACCGCGGCACCATACAGTTGGAACTGTACCCGCGGCAGATGCCGAAGACGGTGGCCAACTTCTCCCGCCTGGTGAAGGAAGGATTCTACGACGGCCTGACGTTCCACCGGGTGGAGGACTGGGTGGTGCAGGGCGGCGACCCGAAAGGGGACGGGACCGGGGGCCCCGGCTGGACCATCCCACTGGAAACGGATGAAAGCCTCAAGAACGTGCGGGGCGCGGTGGCCATGGCCCGCGGGCCATCACCCGATTCGGCCGGCTCGCAGTTCTACATCCTCAAGAAGGATGCCCCCTGGCTGGATGGGCAGTACGCGGTGTTCGGCCGGGTGGTCGCGGGAATGGACGTGGTTGATGCCCTGCAGGCGGGCGACGTGATGCGCCGCGTACGGTAAGGGTGGGCAGCGGAGAGGGGCGACGTGGTGGCAGGGGGGAGAGAGGCAAGCAGGAGGCTGACGCTGCTGGCAGTGTCCATCACCTCGTTTCTCACCCCCTTCACCGGGAGCGCCGTGAACATTGCCGTTCCCGCCATCGGCGCCGACCTGGGGGTCGACGTGGTGACCCTCACCTGGACTGCCACCGGTTTCTTGCTGGCCAGCGCCGCCTTCGGCCTGCCGCTGGGGCGGCTGGCGGACATGACCAGCAAGCGACTGCTGTTCATGACCGGCACCGCCATCTTCGCCCTCACCAGCCTGGCGGCGGCATACGTAAACACCGCCGCGTTGCTCATCGCCATGCGGGTGGTGCAGGGACTGGGCGGGGCGTTCGTCTTCAGCACGGGAATGGCCATGTTGATGGAGGCGTTTCCAGCCTCTGAGCGCGGCAAGGTGCTGGGAGTCAACGCTGCGGTGGTCTACGTGGGGGTGGCGGCGGGCCCGTCCTTGGGGGGAGTCATCACCCACCAACTGGGCTGGCGC
>JARYMO010000325.1 GCA_029907055.1 Syntrophomonadaceae bacterium
CGCGCTGCCCTGGCCGCACCCTGCCCCCCAGGGCCCGCAGCATCCCCTCCGCCCGGTACTCCTCGGGGATGACCTCCACACGCAGCCCTCGCCGCCGCAGGGCCTCGGCCGTCGCCGGGCCGATGGCGCCCAGGGCCGCGCCGTGCAGGTCGCGAACGTCTCCTCCGCAGGCCAGCAGGCGCTCGAAGAACAGCTCTACCCCGTTCACGCTGGTAAACAACACCCAGTCGTACTGGCCCAGGCGGGACAGTTCGCGGTCCAGCGCACTCATGTCCACCACTGGCACCACCTCGATGGTGGGCACCTCCAGGACTTCCGCTCCCAGTTCCTCCAGCAGCGAGGTCAGGTTACTGGCCTGGGAACGGGCGCGGGTCACTACCACCCTGCGTCCGAACAGCGGCCGGCGCTCGAACCACGCCAGCCGCGGGCGCAGCGAGACCACCTCACCCACCACGATGATGCCCGGGGGCGTGACCCCCGCCTCCCGTGCTTTCTCCTCGATGTCGGCCAGGGTTCCGGTCACCACGTGCTGTCCCGGCAGCGTCCCCCAGCGGATGAGCGCGCACGGCGTCCCTGCGCTGCGGCCGTGCAGCACCAGGTTGGCCACGATGGAGTGCAGGTTCTCGATCCCCATCAGGAAGACCAGGGTGCCGGCCCCGGTGGCCAACTTGTCCCAGCGGATGGAACTCTCCCCCTTGTCCGGACGCTCGTGGCCGGTGACGATGGCCAGGCTGGAAGTCAGGTCGCGGTGGGTGACCGGGATGCCGGCGTAGGCCGGCACCGCCACCGCCGACGTCACGCCGGGGACCACCTCGAAGTCGATGCCCCGCTCGTGCAGGTACAGTGCCTCTTCCCCCCCGCGTCCGAACACGAAGAGGTCTCCCCCCTTCAGCCGCACCACCACTTTCCCCTGCGCTGCCTGGTCGGCCAGCAGGCGGTTGATGCCCTCCTGCGAGAGGGTGTGGGCGCTGGAGGCCTTCCCCACGTAGATGAACTCTGCTGACGTGGGAGCGTGGGCGAGGATGCGCGGGCTGACCAGGCGGTCATAGACCACCACGTCGGCCCTGCGCAGGCACTCGACCCCCCTCAAGGTAAAAAGACCGGGGTCTCCCGGCCCGGCTCCGACCAGGTACACGATGCCTTTCCGCTCCACCTTCATTCCCCCATGCACCTGATTTCGCGCAGGATGTCGCCTGCTCCCCGCGCCATCAACCGCCGGGCCAGCTCCTGGCCCAGCGCAACCGCGCTTTCCGCCGGTCCTTCCACGTTCTCGCGCAGCAGACGGGAACCGTCCAGCGAGCCTACCATACCCTGCAGGACCAGCCTGTCCCCGCTGCAGCGGGCCAGGCACCCCAGGGGCACCTGGCAGCCGCCCTCCAGCGCCCGCAGGTAGGCACGTTCCGCTGCCACCTCGCAGGCGGTCCGTTGGTGGTTCAGCAGCTGCGCCAGCGCCGCCATCTCCTGGTCGTCGCGGCGGATCTCCACCGCAATGGCCCCTTGCCCCACCGCGGGCAGCACCAGCTCCGGGGCCAGGACCTCGCTTACCTCGCTCAGCATCCCCATTCGGGCTACCCCGGCGTAGGCCAGCACGGCGGCATCCACCTCCCCGGCGTGCACCCTGGCCACCCGGGTCTCCACGTTGCCACGGATGCTCACCACCTCCAGGTCCGGGCGCAGGTGCCGCAGCTGCGAAGCTCTCCGCAGGCTGGAGGTGCCCAC
>JARYMO010000327.1 GCA_029907055.1 Syntrophomonadaceae bacterium
CGAGATATTACCATACCGCTCGATGTTGGTCAGCACCTTCTCCCACGGCACCCCCAGCCGCTTCACCGCCGCCTGCAGGATGCGGATATTGGCCTGGTGAAGCGCCACGTGGTCCACCTGGTCCACCGTCATGCCCGCCTGCGCCAGTACTCGTTCCGCGCACTCGGGCACGGTCTTGACGGCGAACTTGAACACGTCGTTTCCCAGCATGCGGACCGAGTGCAGCCGCTGCGCCACGGTTTCCGTCGAGGCGGGCAGGCGCGTGCCGCCCGCCGGCTGGTACAGGTACATCGCCCCGCTGCCGTCGGCGGCCATGTAGGTGGCCAGGATACCGTTGGCACCCCCGCCCCGGCCCAGCACCGCTGCTCCGGCCCCGTCCCCGAACAGCACGCAGGTCGTGCGGTCGGTAAAGTCCAGGATGCGCGAGGGCATTTCCGCCCCCACCACCAGGGCATACCGGCACTCCGGTCCGCGCAGGAACCGTTCGGCGACGGCAAGCCCGTAGAGGAACCCGGTGCACCCGGCGGAGAGATCGAAGGCCGCGGCGTTGACCGCCCCCAGGCGGTCCTGGAGGATGCAGGCGGTGGAAGGGAAAGGCATGTCCGGGGTGACAGTCCCCACGACGATGAGGTCCAGGTCGGTTGCGGCGACCCCGGCCTGCTCCAGCGCCGCCCTGGCCGCTGGCAGGGCCATGTCCGAGGTGGCCATCTCCGGACCCGCAATGCGGCGCTCCCTGATGCCACTGCGGGAAAAGATCCATTCGTCGGTGGTATCCACCATCTTTTCCAGGTCGGCGTTGGTGAGCACCCTCTCCGGAAGGTAGGAGCCGGTACCCAGAATCTGCACTCTCATCGGCGGGCCTCCCCCTCTGTTGTCTTGGCCGGGCATGCGCCCCCTCCGCCGCGACCTGCGCGCAGGAAGCATCAATTTATGGAAATTTCAGGCTTTGGGGCCTATTATAATTATCCATGCGACCCCCGCTTTGTCAACCGGAGCAGCCAGTCCGCTGGCCGGGCGGCACCCTGGCCACCACCGCCGCCGGCAGCACGAAGGCCTTGCTTCCTCTCGGCGATTCAGCAAGGCCTTCTAGGTCCCCGGGTTCGGATGAAAGCTTGTTCGGTCTACTAAAATAGTATCCCTCCTACAGGTTGACCACCTGTCGCTGCGCTCCCACGCGCAGGCCGCGTTTCACTTCGTTGGCGTCAACGCTCGTGGCTTCGAACTTCTGGGCCAGGTAGTCACACGCGTCCCATGGGTTCACCCGGTCCCCGCAGGTAAACACATCCACCGCCGCGTAGCCCAGTTCGGGCCAGGTGTGGATGGCCAGGTGAGACTCGGAGATCACCACCACTCCGCTGACACCCTGCGGACTGAACTTGTGAAAGACGTACTCCCTTACTTCGGCACCAGCCTCTAAAGCAGCGTTAATCATGATTTCCTCGACTTTTGCCATGTCGTTGAGGATGTCAAAGCTGCATCCGGAAATCTCCGCCAGGATGTGGCGCCCTAAAGACTGCACCCATTGTCCCCTCCCCTCTGTTGTGTGATGGAGGCCGGCCTGCCGGAACGGCCTCGAGGTATCCCTCCCCTCCGGAAGCGAATAGACCGAGTTAATTTTACCACAAGCCCTCGGCATGTCAACGGCTGGCGGCAACAAATGCTGTAGTTCTGTGATATTGTCACCCCATAACAGTTCCGTGAAAATGTCACCA
>JARYMO010000326.1 GCA_029907055.1 Syntrophomonadaceae bacterium
TAATTTTTCCGCGGCGCAGATACTGAAGAATCGCCCGCACCGCCGACATGCGGGCGGTGGAGCAGTTGCTCGGGTTCCGCGGCCGGCGCGTCGAGCACGTGACCATCCTGGGCGGGGGTCGCACCGGCTACTATCTGGCCAAGATACTGGAGAACAGCAGGTCGGTGAGCAGCATCAAGGTCATCGAGAAAGACCTTGAGCGGGCGCGCAAGATCTCCCAGCGGCTGAGCCACGCCCTGGTCATCCACGGTGACGGCAGTGACCACCAGCTGCTGGAGGACGAGAACATCGGCGCCTCGGACCTTTTCGTGGCGGTGACTGACGATGACAAGGTGAACCTGCTTTGCGCGCTGCTGGCCCGCAACCTGGGGGTGCCCAAGACCATCTGCCAGCTCAAGCGCACCGACATCATGCCCCTGGCCGAGCAGCTGGAGATCGACACCATCCTCAACCCCCGCCTGGTCACCGCCGGGGCCATCATGAAGTACATGCGGGTGGGGGACATCATCTCCGTGACCGTGATGGGCGACGAACGGGCGGAAATGCTGGAGCTGCTGGCGCAGCAAGGGTCGATTGCCGCTGGCAAGGAGGTGCGCAAGCTGAAGTTCCCGGGGGGAGCCATCATCGGCGCCGTGGTGAGGGGAGAGCAGGTCATCATTCCCGACGGGAAATTCGTCATCCAGCCCCAGGACCGCCTGCTGGTCTTCTCCCTGCCCGCCAGCATTCACAAGATCGAGCGCCTGTTCAGGCACGGGGGGAGCAAGGCGTGATCAGGACAGCGGTGGTCCTGGGGCACTTGGGGCGGGTGATCGTCATCGTGGGCGTGGCCATGGTGTCGTGCCTCATCTGGTCACTGGAAGGCGGGGAAGCAGCGGCAGGAGCGCTGGCCGTCTCGGCGCTGGTCACGGTGGGGAGCGGGTTGGCCCTGGTGTACGGGTTTCCGGTCCGCGAGGGAATCAACTTCCGCGAAGGGTTCGTGCTGGTGAGCTTGGGGTGGGTCCTGGCCTCCCTCTTCGGCACGCTGCCCTTCGTGCTTTCCGGCTACCTTCCCAGCTTCGCCGACGCCTGGTTCGAAACCGTGTCGGGGTTCACCACCACCGGCGCCAGCGTGGTGGCTGACGTGGAGTCGTGGCCGAAAGGGCTGATGTTCTGGCGCTGTCTCACCCAGTGGCTGGGGGGGATGGGGATCATCGCCCTGTTCGTGGCCATCATCGCCGGCATCGGGGTGCGGGCCAACCAGCTCTTCAAGGCCGAGGTGCCGGGCCCGGTCTCAGAGAAGATCAGCCCCCGCATCCGCGAGACTGCCCGTCGCCTGTGGCTGGTGTACGTTGCCCTGAGCGCGGTATGCGCGGCCCTCCTCTACCTGCTGGGGATGGACGCCTTCGACGCCCTGTGCCATACCTTCACCACCATGGCAACCGGGGGGTTTTCGACCAAGAACGCCAGCATCGGCTTCTACCGCGACCCCCTCATCCAGTGGACCATCACCCTCTTCATGTTCCTGGCCGGTGCCAACTTCGCCCTCCATTTCCTGGCCCTCAAACAGAAGAGCCTGGGGGCGTACTGGCGCAACGCGGAGTTCCGCCTCTATGCCGGCATCACGGCGGTGGGTGCCTTGCTGGTGGCCTGGGACCTGCATTGCTCGGGGGCCGTCCCCGGGTTGGAGCCCCTGCTGCGCGCGGCCCTGTTCCAGGTGGTGTCGGTGGCCACCA
>JARYMO010000036.1 GCA_029907055.1 Syntrophomonadaceae bacterium
GACTGGACCTCATCGACTTCGACGCCTGCATGCGCGGGCCGCACGGAGAGATGCGGCAGGAGCTGTTCCTGGACGGCGCCCACCCCAGCCGCGAGGGCTGGGCGGCGATGGCCGAAGCGGTAGACCTGTCGGTCTTCGAGTGAGGGAGCTCGCATGGTGAGGGTGACCGAGCGGGTGTTCCTGCTGGAGGCCCCGCGCTTCCAGTTCCCGTACTGCAACTGCCTGCTGGTGAGGGACGAGCGCACCTGCCTGCTGGACTGCGCCATGACCCCGCTGCAGGGCGAGGAGCTGAGCCGACAGCACCTGGACCTGGTGCTGCTCACCCACGGCCACGTCGACCATGTCCACCGGCCCAGCCGCTTCCCGGCGCCCAAGTACCTGCACCCGGCAGACTACGACTGGGTGGAGTCCGCCGGCAGCTTCCTGCGCGCCTTCGGGTTCGACCGCGAGGGCTACCAGGACATCGGGCGGCTGTTCATGCGCGCGGGAGGCTGGGAGGCGATGGAACCGGCCGGGCCGCTGTCCGAGGGCCAGGTCATCGACCTGGGGTGCACCCGTATCCAGGTGCTGCACCTGCCCGGGCACACGGCCGGCCACTGCGGGTTCCTGCTCCTCGACGAGGGCATCCTCTTCTCCAGCGACATCGACCTGACGTCCTTCGGCCCCTTCTACGGCAACGCCACCTCGGACCTGGACGCCTTCATTGCCAGCCTGGACCGGCTCATCGCCCATCCCCCGGAGGCAGTCATCACCGGGCACGGGGAGGGGCTGGTGACCCGGGACGTCAAGGCCAGGCTGGAGGGCTACCGCGACATCATCTTCCAGCGCGAGGAAGCCCTGCTGGCGGCCCTGGCGCAACTGGGGGCCGCCACCCCCGCCCAGCTGGCGGCACGCAAGACCATCTACCGCCGCCGCTCCGACTCCTACCAGCAGCTCTTCGACCTACTGGAACTGTTGATGGACGAGCAGCACCTGCGCCGGCTGGAGCGGTCGGGGCGGGTGGAGCGCGACGGCGAGCTGTACCGGGTGCGCTGACCCCGGGCGCTGCCGCTTACAGCGCCGGCGGGGTCTCCTCCGCCTTCAGGGGGGTTACCTCCAGCAGGCGCTCGCTGCCCCCCGGCTGCCACACGCGCACCGTCACCCGCGGCTCCCTCGCCGCGTCGCTGTAGCGTGCTACCAGCGCAGCCGCCGCTTCCAGCCCGGCCTCGTCCAGGGAGGGCAGCGGGCGCAGCACCCCCAGCGGCCCGGGGTGCGAGCGCACCTTGAGCAGGTAGTCCCCGGGACGGGCCAGTGCGGCCAGTGCCTGGTTCTCCTCCGCCTTGCGGCCCACCGCCAGCAGGTAGGGGCCGGGCGAAAACAGGCGCCCGTGGCGGAGGATATCGAAGGCTTCGGCATCGCACTCCGGGGCCAGGGCCAGCAGGCGGCGCAGGCGCCGGGCATAGCCCTCGTTGGTGAGCAGGCACCCGCCGGCGGGGGAGGGATAGTCCTGCAGCCCGTACTGTTGGGCCAGCTCCATCTGCCGCTTGCGCGAGCGCCCGCTGATGTCCAGCAGCCGCTCGCGGTCCACCCACCCCTCCAGTTCGGGAACGGTGGGGGGCAACAGGCGGGCGGACAGGGGTCGGAGCACCAGCCCGCGGCACCCCGACAGCTTCTCCACCGCCGCCAGGGAAGAGCGGGTCTGGCTCATGGGCCGCTGTCCCAGCACCTCGCCGGTGATCACGAACCGGGCCCCCAGCTCTGGCAGCAGCGCGCACGCCTTGCGCAACATGAAGCCGTGGCAGTCAATGCAGGGGTTCATGTTCTTGCCGTAGCCGTAGCGAGGGTGCCGCAGCACTTCCAGGTACTCCTGGCTGCAGTCCTGCACCTCCAACCGGATCCCCAACTGGCGGGCTGCCGCGGCCAGCGCGGCGCCGCCACCAAAAAACGGGGTGCGGAAGTTCACCCCGATGACCTCGATGCCCTGCTCCTGGATGAGCTTCACCGCCAACTGGGAGTCCAGCCCCCCCGAAAACAGGCTAATCGCCAGCATCCGCCAACACCTCCCGGGCGAAGATTTCCTGCTCCTCATCACTGAATACGCGCAGCCCCCGCGCCCGCAGCAGGGCGGCCGCCACGCCGTCTCCGGGACGGGTGGAGCGGGAGAAGCTGCCGTCGTAGATGACGCCGCACCCGCAGGAGGGGCTGCGTGCCTTCAGCACCGCGGAACGGATGCCGGCGGCTAGGGCGATATCGGCCGCCCTGCGGGCCCCCAGCAGGAACGCGGCGGTGACGTCATGGCCCGTCGCGGTCACCACCCGGGCGCGTCCCGCCAGCACGTCGGCCCCGTCCCCGCCGCATATCTCGGCGGCCGGACGGGGGATGGGCAGCCCGCCCAGCACCTCCGGGCAGACGGGCAGCACCTTGCCGCCGGCGTACAGCCGCGCCAGTTCCGTCCGGGGGTGTTCTCCTCCCCGGTAGGTGCACCGGCACCCGCACAGGCAGGCGCTGACCAATACTCGCACCCTGCATCCCCTCTCCCGCGATGTCCAGTTACCATTGTACGGTGGCGCCAGGGGCAAGGCAAGCGCGGGGCCTGGTCTGACCCGCGGCGCCGGGCAACGGCCGCTGGCCAAAAAGGGGAGCGAGGGCCGCCCGCTGGGCCGGGCAAAAAAAAACGGCTCGCAAGGAGCCTCCACACCCGAACTACAATCTAGCTCGATTTCACCCAAGTCCATTGTAGCGCGCGCGCCCCCGGTTGTCCTTTTTGGAACAACCAACCGGGCGAAACGAGGGAACAGTTGGCCATAAAAGGCGCATGAGCAGTTGCAGAAGCGCTTCATCGACGGTATGATAGAGTGGTGTATACAGGAAGGGACCCAAAAGGCGCTTGTGAGCAAAATATCATGTCGTGCATACCGCTTGTGCGACCGAATATCCTGCCAAAATGCCATGTTAAAAGTTTCTCAAATTCGGGGTGGAGAATGACGGACAAAATCGACCGACCATGGTCGGCAAAATGCACAACAGGAACGATTTCTGCAAAGAGGATGCGACGAGGGCAGCGAAGCCCGGTGTCATGTACAATTGCCGCAATCGCGTGCTATAGTGTGCTTAAAGGGGGGTTGTAATAGGTGGTGAGCCGTCACCACCAGGGAGGGCCCCAGCACCCGCCCGGGGGCGGAGCAGGGGCCGGCCCGGAAGAGAGACACTGGTGGTGTCCCGCGAAAGGGGGGAAGCAGAGACAGAGGCGGATTCCGCTCGCGACCGCCGCCCGCGGGGGCGGCTGATACAGAGATGAGAGGGGGGAATCGCGATGACAAAGCTGCAGCTCATATTCCTGATGGTGACGATAGCGTACCTGATGGTCAAGGGAGTCCTCTTCTACATTATGTACCTGGTCACCCTGCAGATCGAAGCCGCGGCGCTGGCGCGCCAGGCCAAGATGCGGGCCTACCTGAGCAAGGTCCGGGCCGAGGACCGTGAGCGCTTCAGGGAAGCCTACCAGTGGTACCAGAAGCGGCTGGGCAGCGAGGCTGGAGTCCCGGCTGACGTACCGAGCGAGCCTGTGGCGGAACCGGCCAGGGGCACCCGGATGCCGGACCCCGAAGTACTGCGGGAAGCGTACCAGTGGTACCGCAGGGGCACGGCTCAGCAGGAAGTCTCCGCACCCGCACTGTAGAGTTGGATTTCACCCGTACAGACAGAGAGCATGCGGTTGCGTGCCCAACATAGACAGAACACGAAAGACCGCCGGGGCCAAGGCCCCGGCGGTTTCACGTCGCGGCAGCAGCGCCGCCATCGGCAGGGGTAACTCAGGACTCGGGCACGGCCACGCGTGAGAAAATGACCACCGCCCCCTGGATGTCGCCCACCGGGCACAGCGGCTTGACGGTTGCCCGCGCCACGCGGGGGGAGCCGTCGGAGTGCACCAGGGTCAGTTCGGTCTCCTCCTGCACCAGCTGCGGCAGCCGTTCTTCCAGGAGCTCCTGGATGCGCTGGCGGGATTCCGGCGCCACCAGCTCGGTCAGCTGCTTGCACACCACCTCGTCGGCGGGGTGTCCCAGCAGCTGCTGCACCGAGGGGCTGGCGTAGGTGATGGCCCCGTGGGTGTCCACCGTCATGACCATGGCGCCCAGGCTGTCGACGGCGCACCGCAGGAGCTGCTCCTGCTGGCGGCAGATGGCCAGGTCCGCAGTGAGCGCCTCCCGCCGCCGCCGCTGTTCGGTCATGTCCCGCAGGCATTCCACCGCGCCCACCAGGTTGCCTTGGCGGTCGTAGAGGGGGGCAGCGGTGCCCCACAGGTATTGCCCCTTGCCGCGCAGGTGGGTGGCGTCGGTCTCGCCCACCAGCACGTAGTTCTCGTACTGGTACACCGAGTAGTACTTCTCCACCTCTTCCGGGTGCAGGACCACGTCGGCCAGCAGAGGCCGGGGCACCCCGTAGAAGGGGATGCCGTACTCGAAGTTGCCCTTCCCCAGCATCTCCTCCGCCTTCACCCCGGTCAGCGCCTCCATGGCCTTGTTCCACAGCACCACCTTGCCCTCGGCGTTGATGACCAGGGTGGCGTCGGGCAGGTTGTCCAGGATGTGGCGGGCGTCCTGCTCGGCTGCCATCAGGGCGGCCTCCGCCTGGCGGCGTTCGGTCACGTTGCGGGCGATGCCCTGCACGGCCACCGGCTTGCCCGCCTTGTACAGCGGCCAGGCGCTGATTTCCAGGTACACCCGCTCACCGTAGCGGGTGAGGATCTCCAGCTCGAAGGTGTTCTCCTTGATCTTGGCCTTGCGCCGGTACACCAGCGAGCGCAGGAGCTGCAGGTAGTCCGGCGCCGCCAGCTGCTCGATGTTCATCTTGAGCAGTTCTTCCCGCCAGTAGCCGGTCAGCCGCTCGGCGGCCTTGTTGACGAAGGTGAAATTGCCCTCCAGGTCGTGGACGTAGATCATGTCGTGGGCGTTGTCGATGAGGTCGCGGAAGCGTTCGTCGCTCTCGCGCAGGGAGCTCTCCAGCTGCTTGTGTTCGGTGATGTCGCGGAGGATGACCAGCAGGCGGTCCTGGTTGGCCAGCTCCACCCGGCGCACCCTGACCTCCACCCAGAACACGCGGCCGCTGCGGTCGCGGGCCTCCCACTCCATGGGCTGCATCGAGGTGTAGAAGGCCTTCTTCACCACCCGCAGGAAGTCGTCCTTGGTGTAGGGGGGGTCGCCGGCCGCCAGGTCGCGCACGTTGAGGCGCAGCAACTGCTCGTGGCTCGCGGCGAACATCTCCAGCGCCGCCGGGTTGGCCTCCAGGATGTCGCCGGAGAAGGGGTCGACCACCAGCAGGCCGTCGCTGGTGTTGTCGAATATCGCCCGCAGGTCGGACTCCGGGCCGCGGAACAACTGGGCTTCCCGTTCTTCCTCGGTGATCTCCTCGGCGATGGAGAGGGCGCCCCAGGGGGTGGGGTACACCCGCTCGCGAAAGACCCGGTTGCCGTAGGTGGTCTTGACGGTCACCGCCCGCCGGCTGCTCAGGACCTCCAAGTAGGCGGAGTGGGTTTCGGTCCCCGCCAGTTCAGGAATGGCGGTCAGGAGGGGCTGCCCCATCAGGTCCTCCACCGAGCGGTCCATGATCTCGGCGAAGAGGTCATTGCAGTACATGATGTGCAGGTTGCGTTTCACGGCCACCACCGGGCTGCCGATGCTGTCAAGGATGCCGCGGAAACTGGCCCTATTGGCTGGCACGGGAGCATTCGCCTCCTTTCAACTCGCTGCAACGTCATTGTCGCGGTGGGCCCTATATCCTTATTATTCACCGCCGGCGTGCCTTCGCGCAAGGAACTTCGGCCCCCGCGGGCAGGGCGGCCCTGAGCCGGAATTAGTGAAAAGTGAAGCAAGATGAGGTATGATATAGACGGGGGAAATAGAGCTATCTGGCGGGCGACACGGCCTTCGAACGGATTGGAGTGAACGCGAGTGAAGCGCTACGCGGACCTGTCGAGACACGACGGCAACCAGACCCTCTTTGACCTGGTGGAGATGTCCATCGCCGCCACCTATTGCGGTGACCCCCTGCACCTGCACGCGGAAGGGCTGCGCGGCACCGGCAAGACCACCATCATGCGGACGGCGAGGGACATTCTCCCCACCATCACGCGCGTGAAGGGCTGCATCTACAACTGTGATCCCCGGCGCCCGCACTGCCCCGTGCACCGTGACATGTCCGCGGAAGAACTGGCCGCGGTGGGCGTGGAAGAAATCCAGATGCCCTTCCTGGAGATCTCGCACTCGGCCAAGGTGGGGACGGTGGCCGGCAGCATTGACCTGGCCAAGATCACTGACCCCAGCAACCCCCAGGCGGCCCTGTTGCCGGGGGTCATCCCGCAAGCGCACCGGGGCATCATCTTCCTGGACGAGATCAACCGGCTGGCGGACACCTCGCCGGAAATCACCGACATCCTGCTGGACGTGATGGGCAACAAGCCAGGACGGCTGCAGATCGAGGAAGCCGGCCTGCCGGTGGTGGAGCTGCCGATTATCGTTTCCGTGTGGGCGGCCTCCAACCCCGACGAAGAACCGGGGCCGCTGGAAGAGGTCAGGCGCCAGCTTTCGGACCGCTTTGACATGGTGTTCTACATGGGGCGGCCCGGCTCGGTGGAGGTGGTGGCCGACATGCTGGCCAAGTCGCGCGAGAAGGAGAAGAGCACGGTGGACAGCAAGGTGGAGGCCCTGCACGCCGAGTACCGGCGTCGCATCCTGGAGATCGCCGCCGGCTACGCGGAGGCTGAACTGCCCGACTTCCTGCGCAATTTTATCGCCCGCGTCTACATCAAGCACAACCTAGAGAGCCTGCGCGCGGTGGAGGCCATCCAGCAGGGGACCATCCTCTACAGCCTGCTCAAGAAGCGCAAGCAGCCCACGGTGGCTGACGTCATCGAGATGATCCCGCTGGCCCTCAAGCACCGCGTGGACGGCGATACGCTGGTGAAGATCATGAACAGCCTGGAGGCCCGCGGCACCAAGGAGAGCATTCTCAGCCTGAAGGAAAAGGTCGGTGGCGCCAAGGGCAAGGGCGGGGTGGAGAAGGAAGAGGAGGAGCTGTTCGTCGGTGGGGCGCGGCGTCTCAAGGACATCGGGCGCAGCGAGCTGATTGCCACCGAGAAGACGCTCAACCCGCAGGACTGAGCCCACCGGCCGCCCCCTGCCGACCGCGGCCGGAAACACGCCGCAAGGCACCTGCAACGGACCGCTCAGTTGTGGATGCCGCCCCTGGCGGGCGGCAGACCAGCTTTGCCGCCATCACACGGGGGTGACGGACGTGACGGTGAGCGGAAAGAACGAGGCCTTTGACACCTCGACCCTGGTGGGCAACTACCTGGGGATGTACTTCGACAAGGAGCAGGGCGTGCGGTTGGGCGAGACGACGGTGGTCAGCCGCAAGGCCCACGCCCTCATCCCCGGCAAGAAAGGCCATGTCCGGGTGCTCACCAACCGCGACGCGGGAAAGACCTACCGCAACTTCGTCGACGTGGACCAGGTGGTGCACATCGACGTCCACCACAGCCCGGGGGAAATCGATCCCCGCCTGGTGGCCAGGCACATCTACTGGGGAATCGAGCAGCACCTGGTGGAGATCGATCCCAGCCTGGGATTCAACGAGGAAGAGAAGAACAAGGCGGTGCTGGAGTACGCGCTGCGCATCGAGGTCGTGACCGCGGCCGGCAAGGGCACGGTCTACGACCTGTCCCAGGGAGAAGTGCGGCCGCCCGACGAGTCCGAGAGGCACGCGACCCACATCCACATCCTGGCCTCCTTCACCTCCGACCGCTACCTGATGATCCTGCCGGTGGCCCAGGCCGCCGAAGAGGCCATCCTGGAGGCCGGCCTGAGCCTGGGCAAGATCAAGCGCATCGTGCACGGCAAGGAGAAGGCCAAGCAGGAGAGCCTGGCCGGCTACCTCATCCTGCCCTGGCGCAAGTCGCAGGGTGACTACACCTCGGTGCTGATGCGGGAGAACCAGAACCAGCTCATCCTCAAGCTGGCAGAGAAGTTCGCCAGCGTGGAGGAACTGGAGGAGTTCATGGAGAGCTACTCCTCCAACATCTTCAAGCGCAAGAGCCGCGAGGAACAGAAGCGCAAGGTGGGTGACCTGGACGAGTACCTGGAGCAGCTGCAGGACCTGGGCCTGATGCGCAAGGGGCTGCTGGGTCCCACCCTCACCAACGAGGGCAAGCAGTTGGTGCAGTACATGATCCGCCACCGCTGCGACATCGAGGCGGAGATCCGGCGCTCCATCCGCAGGACGCCCGGGCGTTCCCGCAGCTACCAGCGCATTGGCAAGAGCGAGCGCAGCGCCTCGCACATCGAGTTCACCAACCGCAACAAGACGCGGCCGCTGGGAGCCAGCCACTGGTCGGGGGACATCGCGGTGCCGGAGACCATCATCCAGGCCCGCAAGCGCGGGCTGGTGACAGGGGACAGCCGCCTCACCATCCGCAAGGAGGACCTGCAGGTCTACGACCGCAAGTCCTACGTGCCCATCGACATCTGCCTGCTCATCGACGCCAGTGCCAGCATGGCGGGCGACAAGCGCCACGCCGCCTGCTACCTGGCCGAGCACCTGCTGCTGACCGGGCGCGAAAAGGTGGGGGTGGTCATCTTCCAGGACACCAAGGCGCGCGTGGTGGTGCCCTTCACCCGCAACCACAAGTACCTCTCCCGCGGCCTGGCCAGCATCAGGCCGGGCGGCTTCACCCCCATGGCCGACGGCATTGCCACCGCGGTCAAGCTCATCACCACCACCAAGGTCAGCAATCCGCTGCTGCTGATGATCACCGACGGGGTGCCCAACTTCCCCCTCTGGAGCATGGACGCCAAGGCTGATGCCATGAAGGCAGCGGAGGCCATCGCCCGCTCCAACATCAGGTTCGTGTGCATCGGCATCGAGTCCAACAAGATCTTCCTGCGCGACCTGGTGGAGGTGGGGAAGGGGACGCTGTACGTGGTCGACGACCTCAACCAGAACTGCCTCATCGACATCGCCAAGTACGAGCGGCGGATGGCTTCGCACGAATAGCTGCCTGAACGGGCACTCCACGACATGCGAGCCGGCACGCCGGCAGGCAACGGGCCCCCGGGGAATCAACCCCGGGGGCCCGTTGGTGATCAGTCCCGACGGCTCCACTCCCAGGAAATAAACAATTGTTTACGAGACCGTTTGTCCGTGCCAGGCAGACACTAGGCGCTGCCGAGCGGGTGCCGTGCCGCATAGTTATGCGACTTGGGCGCTGCATACTCATGCATAGCCGGGTTCCGCCCGCGCGGCCCCCCCTGGGTGCGGGCGTGCAGGGTGGCCGGGAGGGAGCCTGGTGGAGCAGTCGGCGCCGAAGTGGTATGGTAAGGGTAGTGAAAGCGACCCGGCGCGTAGGCCGGGGGAAGACCGAGGAGGGGTGCTCGTGCGCAACAGTGTGTTCAGGGCGGTCATCCTGCTGGTGCTGGGAGTGTTCATCGGGGGCCTGCTGGGGCTCCACGTGGGTGGCATGGGCCAGGGGGGAGCTGCGCCCCTGGCGGAGAGCGCGCCTGCCGTGGCCCAGCCGGTGGTGAGCGGGCCGCAGACCCTGGCGGACATGGTGGAGCGGGTGAGCCCGGCGGTGGTCAAGGTGGAGGCCAAGGTGAAGGTCAACGGCTCTTCGGCCAATCCCTTCCTTAATGATCCGTTCTTCCGCGAGTTCTTCGGGGGCCGCTACAGCCTGGAGCCCCAGCCCCTGTACGAGACCGGCATCGGCAGCGGGTTCATCTTCCGCAAGGATGGCTACGTGATGACCAACCAGCACGTCATCGACCAGGCAGTGGAGGTGCAGGTGACGGTGCTGGGAATCGACCGCCCGGTAAAGGCGACGGTGGTAGGACAGGATGAAGAACTCGACCTGGCCGTGCTCAAGCTGGAGGGCAACCGCACCTGGGCCACGGTGCCCATGGGCGACTCTGACGCGCTGCGCCCGGGGGACTGGGTGGTAGCCATCGGCAATCCCTACGGGCTGGACCACACGGTGACCGCCGGCGTGGTGAGTGCCAAGGGCCGGCCCATTGCCATCGAGGACCGCGAGTACAAGAACCTCATCCAGACCGATGCGGCCATCAATGCCGGCAACAGCGGCGGACCGCTGCTGTCGATGGCGGGCAAGGTGGTGGGCATCAACACCGCCGTCAACGCCAGCGCGCAGGGGATTGGCTTTGCCATCCCCATCAACACCGCCAAGGCAGTGGTGGACGATCTCATGGCCCACGGCAAGGTGCAGCGGGCCTACATGGGGGTGGGCCTGCAGGACCTTACCCCCACGCTGGCCGAATACCTGGGGCTTGACCGCACGGACGGGGTAGTGGTGGCCCAGGTGGTGCGGGGCGGCCCGGCGGCCAAGGCCGGGGTGAAGGTGGGCGATGTCATCGTCAAGATGGACGGCAAGGCGGTG
>JARYMO010000035.1 GCA_029907055.1 Syntrophomonadaceae bacterium
CGTCCTCGAGAGGCTCGCCGTCGACCGGGCGCCCCTGGCGGCCCTCCTCGGCCAGCACTCCTCGGTCATGCTCAAGGACAACGTCCTCGAGGTCCTCTTCGGGAGCGGCCGAGGCTTCTTCGTCACCAGCATCCAGGACAAGGACCTGCGCGCGGTCGAGCGGGCCGACGTGGTGCTCATTGTGCTGGACGCCACGCAGGGGGTGACCGAGCAGGACAAGCGCATCGCCGGTTACGTCCACGAGGCCGGCAAGGCGAACATTATCGTGGTCAACAAGTGGGACCTGGTAGAGAAAGATGAGCGCACCATGCGCGAGTACGACCGCATGATCCGCGAGGAGCTCAAGTTCCTGGCCTACGCCCCCATTCTCTATCTCTCCGCCCTGACCGGGCGCCGGGTGGGCAAGGTGCTGGAGCTGGTGGATTTCGTGGCCGAACAGTACGCCCGCCGGGTACCCACCGCCGAGCTGAACCGGGTGCTGAGGGAGGCCCTGCAGTTGAACCCTCCACCGGGGGCGGGCAAGAAGAAGGTGCGGATCCACTACATCACGCAGGTGAGGACTCAGCCGCCCACCTTCGTGCTGTTCGTCAACCATCCCGACCTGGTGCACTTCTCCTACCTGCGGTACCTGGAGAACCACCTGCGTCAGAACTTTGGCTTCGAGGGGACCCCGATACGCATCATGCTGCGCCAGAGCGAGAGCCGCCCGGCGCAGTGAGCCGGGCCTGCCCGGGCAGGCCCGGCCATCTCGAGGAGGTGGCAGGATGTCGGTGGCGGTGGTGGTGGTCGCCTACCTGTTGGGGGCCATCCCCTTTTCCTACCTGGTGACGCGCCGGTGGGCCCGGCTGGACATCCGTACGGCCGGCAGCGGCAACGTGGGGGCGACCAACGTGTTGCGCACCACTGGCCCACTGCCCGCGCTGGCGGCCGCCCTGGGCGACGTGGGCAAGGGGATGCTGGCGGTGTGGCTGGGGCTGGCGGCCGGAGGCATCCCGCTGGGGAGCGCGTGCGCGGTGGCGGCGGTAATCGGCCACTGCTGGCCGGTGACGCTGGGGTTCCGGGGCGGCAAGGGAGTGGCCACTTCGGCCGGGGTGCTGCTGATGCTCATGCCCAAGGTGTTCCTGGGGCTGCTTGCCATCTTCGTGCTGTCCATCGCGCTCACCCGCATCGTGTCGGTGGGGTCGCTGGTGGCAGCGGCCGCCAATCCGCTGCTCATCCTGTGGCTGTACGGGGGAGGACCGATGCTGGCGGCGGGGCTGGCACTTTCAGGCATCGTGATTTTCAAGCACCGCAGCAACCTGCGTCGACTGCGGCAGGGAATCGAACCACGGCTGGGACAGCGACGGCCGGAGGGGGTGAGGTGAGCCGGTGAGCACCAGGAAGGTGGCGGTGCTGGGAGCGGGCAGTTGGGGGACTGCGCTGGCCGCCCTGCTGGGGAACAAGGGTTGCCGGGTGTCCCTGTGGGGACGCCCCGAGGACGGGATCGAGGCGGTCATGGAGGAGCGGGAGAACCGCCGTTACCTGCCCGGAGTGCTCCTGCCGGCCACGGTGTGCCCCTCCCCCGACCTGGCTGAGAGCCTGCGCGGGGCGGGAACGGTGGTGCTGGCCGTGCCGTCCCAGGCGGTGCGGGAGGTGGCGGAGCGGGCGAAGCCGCTGCTGGGGCGGCGCACCCTGGTGGTCAACACCGCCAAGGGCATCGAGCTGCGCAGCACGCTGCGCATGAGCCAGGTAGCGGCCGAGGTGCTGGGGGAAGAGGCGATGGAACGCTACGCGGTGCTCTCCGGCCCCAGCCATGCCGAGGAAGTAGGCCGCCAGCTGCCGACGGCGGTGGTGGTGGCTTCCCGCAACAAGCGCACCGCGTTCGCCGTGCAGGACCTCTTCATGACCCCCAGTTTCCGGGTCTACACCAACCCTGACGTGGCGGGAGTGGAGCTGGGTGGGGCGCTGAAGAACATCATCGCCCTGTGCTCGGGCATCGCGGAAGGGCTGGGGTACGGTGACAATACCAAGGCTGCGCTCCTTACCCGCGGCCTGGCCGAGATAACCCGCATGGGGGTGGCGCTGGGGGGCCAGGCCTTCACCTTTGCCGGTCTCAGCGGCATCGGCGACCTGGTGGTGACCTGCAACAGTCACCACTCGCGCAACCTCCGCGCGGGCATCCTCATTGGCCAGGGGCTGTCGCTGCAGGCGGCCCTGGAACGGGTGGGCATGGTGGTGGAAGGGGTCAGCACGACGCGCGCGGTCTACGGCATGGCGCGGCGCATGAGGGTGCCGATGCCCATTACCTGCGCTGCCTACCGTGTGCTGTTCAGGGGGCAGGACGCGGTGCAGGCCGTGGGCAGCCTGATGCGCCGCCGGCGCAAGCACGAGATGGAAGAGATCGTGCGCAGCACGGAGGGGTGGTGAACGCCTCCCGGCAAAGAGAAGGAAAATCGGCCCCTGGCAACGAATAACAGCACATGGCGTGAAGGGGGGAGTGTTTGTGAGCAAACGCTTGCTGACCCTCAAGGGCAAGACGGCCAACTTCGAGTCCGAGATCAACGTGATCATCAAGGAACAGTTCTGCCGCGTGCTGGACGTCATGTGCCTGGACTGGAACAAGACGGATCGCTGCTTCTACCTGGCCCTGCTGGTCCAGGAAGAGGTACGCTTCGTGTGCCAGAACTGCGTGGTGTTCGAGAAGAAGCAGATGGACCAGCTGGGGCGCGACCTGGACGACTTCTCGGCCGTGATGATGAGCGCGAAGAACGTGCCCTATTCCATCAACCTGGTACGGGTGTTCAAGATGTCCCACCCCAAGGGTGACTCGTACCTGGCCTACGTGCTGTACGAGGACTAGGAGGGGGAGCGCGGCCGGGGCGGGGAAAGCATTTGTCAGCGCTGGTGGCGAGTGCTATAATGTGCCGTGAAAGCGTGCCGGCGAGGCGCGAGAGGCGGCGCGGGGCCGCAGGAGGGCCTGTGAACGGGGAACAAGCATACGTGCTGGTTCGCGCGGACCTGTTGCCGGAAGCGATGCGCAGGACGGTGGAAGTCCAGCGCCTGCTGGCGGCGGGTGCGTGTCGCAGCGTGCAGGAAGCGGTCCAAGAGGCGGGCCTGGCCCGGAGCACTTACTACAAGTACCGGGACGGCGTCCGCCCGTTTATTATGTGTCCGCCGCGGCGGTGGGCCCTGCTCTGGCTCAAGGCCGGGGCGACAGCCGGCCTGCTGGGGCGAGTGGCGGAATCCGTAGAGACCGGGGGCGGTCGCATCCTGGCGGCCGGGCAGGGGGTCCACGGTGCAGGAGCGGCCACCGTCTGGCTGCTGGTGGAATGCCAGGGGCCCCTGGCGCCGCTGGTGGAGGCCTTGCAGGCCATCGCGGGAGTGGAAGCGGCCGGGGTGGCGGAAGACACCGGTTCCGGGGGGCCGGAGTGGACAGGAGGGATGCAGGCGTGGTCAAGGTCGCCTTGCTAGGCTGCGGGACGGTAGGGTCAGGGGTCTTCCGGTTGCTGGAGTCCAACCGGGATCTCATCGCCGCCCGCTGCGGCGAAATCATCTCCGTGGTACGCGTGCTGGAACGGGATACGGCCCGGGCGGCCAGGCTGGGCATCGGACCGGAGATGCTGGCGGCCGACTTCGCCGAGATCCTGGCCGACGACGATATCCAGGTGGTGGTGGAGCTCATCGGGGGCATCGAGCCTGCCCGCACCTTCGTGTTGCAGGCCATGGAGCGCGGCAAGCACGTGGTCACTGCCAACAAGGACCTCATCGCGGTGCACGGGAGAGAACTGTTCGACACCGCTGAGGCCTGCGGTGTTGACTTCGGTTTCGAGGCCAGCGTAGGGGGAGGCATCCCGGTCATCTACCCGCTCAAGCACTCCCTGGCTGGCAACCGCATTAAGGAAGTCATCGGCATCGTCAACGGGACCACCAACTACATACTGACCCGCATGACGCGCGAGGGGTCGGAGTTCTCCCACGCCCTGCGCGAGGCGCAGGAACTGGGATACGCGGAAGCCGATCCCTCGGCCGACGTGGAGGGGTACGACGCGGCGCGCAAGATCGCCATCCTGGCCTCCATCGCCTTCAACAGCCGCGTCACCCTGGACCAGGTGTACGTGGAGGGCATCACCGGGCTGAGCCCGCTGGATATCGTGTACGGACGGGACCTGGGCTACGTGGTCAAACTGCTGGCCATCGCCCAGGACATCGAAGGCCAACTGCAGGTGCGGGTGCACCCGGCGTTCATCCCCCAGGCTCACCCGCTGGCCGCGGTGGAGGACGTGTACAATGCGGTCTTCATCACCGGGGATGCGGTGGGCGAGGTAATGTTCTACGGGCGCGGGGCCGGGCAGATGCCCACGGCCAGCGCGGTGGTGGGGGACCTGATGGAGATCGCCCGCGGTATCCACCGCGGCGCGTCCGGGGCCACCACCTGCACCTGCTTCGAGCAACGCGAGATGATGCCGGTGGACCGGCTGGCCAGCAAGTTCTACATTCGCATGCTGGTGAAGGACCGTCCGGGCGTGCTGGCGGCCATCGCCGGGGTCTTCGGCAGCCACCAGGTCAGCATCGCCACCGTGCTGCAGAAGACCAGCGGAGAGGAATTCGCTCAACTGGTGCTGGTGACCCACTACGTGGCGGAATCTGACCTGCGCGATGCGCTGGCGGTGCTCGACGGGATGAGCATCGTGGCTGACATCTGCTGCGTGGTCAGGGTGGAAGGCGAACGGCGATAGCAGCCGCTGACGGACCGTGCCCCGCTGTGCGGGTAGCGCGTTCGCCAGTCGGAGGGCCGGCCCCCTGGGGCCGAAGGGGAGCCCCGCGTATCGACCGGCACACTTCGCAGGTACAGCGGAGGGATGACGTGGTGATACGGGTGCGGGTTCCCGCAACCAGCGCCAACCTCGGCCCCGGCTTTGACGCCGTGGGTGTCGCGCTGGGGCTGTTCCTCGAGGTTGACATGAGCCTGGAAGGCTCCGGCTACCAGGTGTCCTTCAGCGGGGAGGGCGCGGACTACCTGCGGGTGGCCATCGGCGACAACCTGGTCTACCGGGCGGCGCGCAAGGTGTTCGACGAAACGGGAAGGCACCCGGAAGGGGTGTACCTGAAGATCCGCAACGCCATCCCGGTGGGCAAGGGCCTGGGCAGCAGCGCGGCAGCCACCGTGGCCGGCCTGTGGGGCGCCAACGCCCTGCTGGGGTGCCCGCTGACCGAAGACGAGCTGCTGCGGATGGCAGTGAAAATGGAAGGGCACCCGGAAAACGTGGTCCCGGCAGTGGTAGGGGGGCTGGCGGTGGCCATGGTGGACCAGGGGACGGTCCTCTACCGCCGACTGGACCTGCCTGTCGGCCTGCGGTTCCTGCTGGCGGTGCCCGATTTCGGGGTGGCGACAGAGCACGCGCGCCGTGCCCTGCCGGCCATGGTGGAGATGGGCGATGCGGTCTACAACCTGCAGCGGGCCTGTTTCTTCCTGGCCTCGATGCTCACCGGGCAGTTGGACCACCTGGACCGCGCCATGCGAGACCGGTTGCACCAGCCGTACCGCAAGATGTTCGTGGCCGGGTTCGACGACGTGGTGGAGGGTGCGGTCCGCGCCGGGGCGCTGGGAGCGGCGATGAGCGGGTCGGGGCCAGCGGTGCTGGCGCTGGCGCGCGGGGAAACGGAGGGCATAGCCCGTGCCATGCGAGAGGGGTTCGAACGCTACGGCGTGCGGAGCGCGGTGTGCGAGCTGGAACCCTGCGTGCACGGGGTGGTGATAGAGGAGGAGTGACGACAGATGGCCCTGGTGGTGCAGAAGTTCGGAGGCAGCTCCGTTGCCTCCATGGAGCGCATGCGCAGGGTGGCGCAGCTGGTGGCAGCAGAACGGGAGCGCAGCGGGCGGGTGGTGGTAGTGGTGTCGGCGATGGGAGACACCACCGACGAACTCATCAGCCTGGCTGAAGAGACTGGGCCGCTGCTCGATGACCGCGAGATGGACGCCCTGCTCTCTACCGGCGAGCAACAGTCGGCAGCGCTGCTGGCCATGACCCTCCACAACCTGGGCGTGCCGGCGGTGTCCCTGACCGGCTGGCAGGCCGGCATCCGCACCGAGGCTGCCTTCTCCCGGGCGCGCATCCGCCGCATCGACCCCGAGCGCATCGAGCGGGAACTGGACGCCGGCCGCGTGGTGGTGGTGGCCGGGTTCCAGGGGGTCACCGCCGGGCAGGACATCACCACCCTGGGCCGGGGGGGCTCGGACACCACCGCCGTGGCCCTGGCCGCGGTGCTGAAGGCCGATGAGTGCGACATCTACACCGACGTTGACGGCGTCTACACCGCCGATCCCCGCATGGTCAAGAGCGCGCGCAAGCTCAGCCACATCTCCTACGACGAGATGCTGGAGCTGGCCAGCCTGGGGGCCATCGTGCTGCAGCCGCGCTCGGTGGAGTTCGCCAAGCTGTACGGGGTCAGGGTGCAGGTGCGCAGCAGCTTCACCCGCGAGGCAGGCACACTAGTACTGGAGGTCGGGGAAATGGAACAGGAACGCATCGTCACTGGGGTAGCGTATGATCTCAATGTCGCCAAGGTGGCCCTGTTCGACGTTCCGGACCGGCCGGGCATCGCCAGCGCCATCTTCAAGAGTCTGGCCGCTGAGTCTATCAACGTGGACATGATCATCCAGAGCGCGAACCGCGACGAGCGCAATGACATCTCCTTCACCATCGCCCGCAACGACCTCTCCCGCGCGGTGCCGGTGGTGGAACGGGTGGGACGGGAGTTGGGGGTCTCCGGCCTGGCCTTCGGCGAAGACGTGGCCAAGGTCTCCATCGTCGGCGCCGGGATGCAGAGCAACCCCGGGGTGGCAGCGGCGATGTTCGAGGCACTGGCCAGCCAGGGCATCAACATCCAGATGATCAGCACCTCGGAGATCCGGGTTTCCTGCGTCATCGATGCCGCCTCGGTGGAGAAGGCGGTCAACGCCCTGCACCGCACCTTCAAGCTGGACCAGCCCGACGACTGAAACAAGGGGACGCTCTTTTCGTTTCAGGTTGAAACAGGGGGACGCTCTTTTCGTTTCGGTGCACCAGGGGGCGCTCCCCTCGCGCAGCGGCCCGGAGGGCATCGCCGGCGTGGCCTCGCGTGCAGCGAGGACCGCCGTGTTCTCTTTGCTGCCGGCAAGAAAAAGGGGCTGCGGTCCTGTCCCGCGGGGGCGACAGGCCGCGGCCCTCGTGCTGTCCGGGCCGATTGACCGCTGCTCAGGCGAAGTGATCGAACCCCCCGGCCAGCGGCAGGCGCTTGCCCCCATGCTGCAACCAGGCCCCCGAACCCTCGCGCAGTTCTCCCAACACGTGCAGCCGGCAGCCGCCGGCGGAGCAGGCGGCGGCCAGCGCGTCGCGGTCCGCGGGGGCAAAGGCCAGCAGCAGCTCGTAATCTTCCCCGCCTGCCAGGGCCCACTGCAGCGCGTCTTCGTTGGCGGCTGCCGCCACCTCCAGGGCACAGGAGTCCACTGGCACTTGTTCGGCCCACAGGACGACTTCCAGGCCGCCGGCCTCGGCGATGAGACGGGCCTCCTTGGCCAGGCCGTCGCTGATGTCCTTCATCGCGTGCACCTTCCCGGAGGCGGCCAGGGCCATGCCAGCCGCCACCCGCGGCTGGGGCCGCAAGTGGCGTTGCCGCGCGGCCGCGGCGGCCGCCTCTCCCACCGCCAGAGCGGGGCGCTGGAGCAGGACCAGGCCGGCGGCGGAAGCTCCCAGGGGACCGGTTACGGCCAGCAGGTCGCCGGCCCGGGCGCCCTCCTGGCGCACCAACTGGGCCTCGGCCACCCAGCCGCTGACGGCCAGGCTGATGACCATCCCCTGGCGGCTGGCGGTGACATCACCGCCCACCACGGTCACCGCGTGTTCGCGTGCTAGGTCGAGCAGCCCCAGGTAGAACTGGTGGAGGTCCTCGACGGCGGTGGCGGGCGGCAGCGCGAGCGACACCACCACGTGGCCCGGAGTGCCTCCCATGGCCGCAATGTCACTCAGGTTGGCAGCCAGCGCCTTGTAGCCGATATCGCCAGGGGTCGCCAGGCCGGGCAGGAAATGGATGCCCTCGACCAGCATGTCGGTGGTGAGCAGCAGCAGTGTGCCCGCAGGCACCCGCACGGCGGCGGCATCATCGCCGATGCCCACCACCACGTCCGCACCCTGCGGTCCGCCGCACCACTCCCGGATGCGCTGCAGCAGTCCGCTCTCGCCCACCTCACTGATGCGCACAGGACTGCACCCCTTCCTTGAACACCTTGAGGGAGCAATACTCCCCGCACATGCTGCACCCCGACTCTCCCTGGTAGGCGCGCGCGGAGTGCACCAGGCGGCAGCGCTCAGGGTCCAGGGCCAGTGAGAACTGGGTTTCCCAGTCCATGCGGCTGCGGGCGGTAGCCATGGCCTCGTCGCGCCCGGCAGCCCGTGCGCGCAGCCTCACCAGGTCGCCGGCGTGGGCAGCGATGCGGGCGGCCACGACGCCGTCCACCAGGTCCTGGCGGGTGGGCAGCCCGAGGTGCTCGGCGGGGGTCACCACGCACAGGAAGTCCGCCCCGGCCGCGACGGCGGCCGCGCCGCCAATGGCGGCGGTAATGTGGTCGTAGCCGGGGGCGATGTCGGTGACCAGCGGGCCCAGCACGTAGTAGGGAGCGCCGTGGCAGAGGCGCTTCTGCAGGCGCACGTTGTCGGCCACCTGGTCCAGACTCATGTGACCCGGCCCCTCCACCAGCACGTTGATACCCCGGGCACGGGCCCGCCCCACCAGTTCCCCCAGCGTGACCAGCTCCTGCACCTGGGCGCCGTCACTGCCGTCGGCGATGCAGCCGGGACGCAGGGAATCACCCAGGCTGAGCGTGACGCCGGTGGCGGCGGCCAGGTCAAGCAGCCAGTCGAACTGCTCGAACAGGGGGTTCTCCCGCCCGGTGGCCTTCATCCAGGCGGCCAGCAGGGCCCCGCCGCGGCTTACCACCCCCATCAGGCGGCCGCGAGCGGCCGTTTCCAGCGAGGAGCGCGTGATGCCGCAGTGCACGGTGATGAAATCCACGCCGTCCATCACCTGCTCCTCCACCACCCGCAGCAGCCCGGCGCTGGTCATGGACGCCAGCCCCCCGTCATACCCTGCTTCGAAGGCGGCCTGGTACACGGGGACCGTTCCTACCGGCACCGGTGAACGCTCCAGCACGGCGCGGCGGACGGTCCGGATGTCGGGCCCCAGCGAGAGGTCCATGACCGTGTCGGCCCCGGCCTTCAGCGACGCTTCCAGCTTGGCGAGCTCCTCGTCGAGGCTGGAAAAGCCAGCCGAAACCCCCAGGTTGACGTTGACCTTGGCGGCCAGCCCGTCCCCCACCCCGCAGGGCACCACGCCGTGGTGCTCCGGGTTATGCAGCAGGGTGACCCGGCCGGCCCGCACGCGGGCCGCCAGCTCTTCGACGGATACCCCTTCGCGGGCGGCCACCGTCCTGATAGTGTCTTCGTGTTTCATGCCAGATGCTCCTTTCCGTAACGGCGCAGGGCGGCATCGACCTCCGCGCGCAGGCCCGCGGCGGCCTGCCGGGGACAGGGGGAGGAAAAGATTGCTGACACGACCGCCACGCCCGCCGCGCCCGCAGCGATGGCGTCGGCTGCGTTGGCTGCCGAGATGCCGCCGATGGCGATGACCGGGAGTGGGCTGTGCCGGGCGATGAGGGCCAGCTGTGCCAGCCCCGCGGGCGGCCCGGCGTCGGGCTTGGTGGCGGTGGCGAAGAGGGGGCTGACGCTCACGTAGTCGGCGCCCTCGTCGGCGGCGTGCAAGGCCTCCGCCAGGGTGAGCACCGACACGCCGATGACCGCCTGCGGGCCCAGAACCCGGCGGGCCACCGCCACCGGAAGGTCGCCCTGTCCGAGGTGGACCCCGGCCGCATCCACCGCCAGCGCAATGTCCAGCCGGTCGTTGACCAGCAGGGGAACGCCGCGGCGGTGACACAGGTGCCGCAGGGCCTGCGCCTGCTGCCACATGGAACGCGTGCCGCCCTGTTTGTCACGGTACTGCAGGACCGTGGCTCCACCCTCCAGGGCCAGCCCGGCGGCCTGCAGGGCCTGGTTCCCGTGCCCGCCGGTGGCTGGCAGGACCGCGTACAGGCGCAGGTCCAGGCCGGTGCGTTTCCAGGCGGGGTGCCCGCTCACTCCTGCACCACCCGCCCCATGCGCTCCTCCAGGTGCAGCCCATAAGCCGCTTCGCCCCCCTGCTCCTGGATCCACGCCCAGCGCTGGGCCGGGGGCACCGGCGCCGGCAACTTTTGCCCCCGCGCCGCCACATGCGACCCGAAGCACTCCTCGCAGACACAGGGCACGAGGTTGAGCATCATCTCGATGTCCATCTTGACGCTGCGGATGGGGAGGGTCCGCGAGAGTTCGGCCAGCACGAACACGCGGCCCAGGGCGCTTTCCCACGACTCCAG
>JARYMO010000037.1 GCA_029907055.1 Syntrophomonadaceae bacterium
TGAGGCGGATGCAGGAACAGCTCATGCAGGAGTACATGGTGTGACACGCGAGGCCGGGGTCCAGCACGCAGAAGAGCCAGACCGCAGGGTCTGGCTCTCGATACTTGCCAGCACTGTTCCGCTCAGGTCACGTCATGTTGAAAACACCGAGCGCAGTCGAACGTTTGTACTCCTTGAGGAAGATGTCGTAGAGGTTGAGGTCCAGCAGGTTGCACAGGGCTGCCGTGTAGAAAAGGCACTTGCCCAGTTCGGCCACCAGTATCTCTTCGCATTCCGGGCACAAGGAGCCGCGCAGGTGATCGTCCAGGTACCGCCGCAGGTCATCCACAGTTTCGACGTTCTGAGGGAACTGCACCTTCCTGGCTTCGATGGCCAGACAGCCGCAGTCGGTTACCGACTTGCAGACGGCACGATTGACGCGAGCGGACGACTCCGAGAGTTTGGAAAGGACGTCGAGTACGCTGTGATGCCGGATGAGCAACTCACCCACCACATTCTGAAACTCGTCACAGATAAGGTCCTTCACTGGGGATTGCCTCCCTTTCTCCCGGTATGCGATTTTTCATCATTATAGCCTCGGCGGCGGAAGCCTGTCAATTCGGGGCTCGAGACATTATTTGTCAAGGAGTGTCGATTTGATGGGCACTGAGACCCCTCGCGCGAGAAGAACGGGAGGAGTTTGGCCCCTGCAGGCCGAAGACAGTAGCAGGCCGGCGGCTGGCCGGTGTTCAACGCAAGGAGGGGTGGCGGTGGGTACCGTCGGAGTCATCATCGCTGCTGCCGGACAGGGCACGCGCATGGGCACGCCGGTCAACAAGCAGTTCCTGCTGCTGGACGGTAGGCCAGTTCTTATGCACTCGTGGCATACATTTTCGTCGCTTTCCGAGGTGGTCAAGCTGGTGGTGGTGGCGCATCCCCAGGAAGTAGAGACCTGTCGCCGCCTGTTGCCGGACGATGGCCGCACCCTGGTGGTGAGCGGGGGTAGGGAGCGCCAGGATTCGGTCATGGCAGGACTCGCCTGCCTGCAACCGGCGCCGGACCTGGTGGCAGTACACGACGGAGCCCGGCCCCTGGTGACTACCGGGCTGATACGACGGGTCATCGAGGCTGCTGCCCGGTGCGGTGCTGCGGTTCCAGGGGTGCCGGTGGTGGATACCCTCAAGATGGTCAATGCTGAGGGGTTCGTCGAGGCCACCCTCGAACGGTCCCGGGTACAGGCCATCCAGACCCCACAGGTGTTTCGGTGGCAGCCCCTGGTCGATGCCTACGCACGGGCACAGCGGGATGGCTTCCGGGGCACCGACGACGCCTCCATCTACGAGCGCTACGCGGGCCCGGTGCGGGTGGTAGCGGGGGCGCGCGACAACATCAAGATTACCGTCCCGGAGGACGTGCTGCTGGCCAACCTGTTGCTGCAGGCGCGGGCTGGGGGGTGCGGAACACTGGTCCCGGAGCCAGCGCTACCGGCAGACGAGGAAGCGGGGGTTACAAGGAGATGAGGGTAGGCATCGGCTATGACGCGCACCGCCTGGTGGCAGGGAGGGCGCTCATCCTGGGCGGCGTGGAGATACCCTGGGAGAAGGGGCTGCTAGGGCATTCCGACGCCGACGTCCTCGTGCACGCCGTGTGCGACGCACTGCTGGGTGCTGCCGGACTGGGAGATATTGGCTCCCACTTCCCGGACAGCGATGAGCGCTATCGCGGCATCCGCAGCGTGCGCCTGCTGGAGCAGGTGGCGTCCATGGTGCGGGGGCACGGGTTCAGGGTGGAAAACGTTGACGTGACTGTGGTGGCCCAGAAGCCGCGCCTGGCCCCCTACGTACCCCAGATGAAACGGTGTCTGTCCCGGGCCCTGGGAGTGGATGAGATGCGGGTCAACATCAAGGCAACCACCACGGAGGGCCTGGGATTCGAAGGCCGGGAGGAAGGGATGTCGGCGCAGGCGGTGGCGTGCATCGCACCCGCAGACCAGCCATGAGGGTTTCCAGCGACCGGGCAGAGAGGCAGGTGCGCTGCCCGGGCGATGGGCCTGGACCAGGGGGAGAAGACAGGCCTGACAGCCAGCGGAGGAGGATGAAACGATGAGAGTGCGCGTGCGCTTTGCGCCCAGCCCGACCGGACCGCTCCATATCGGAGGGGCACGCTCGGCCCTGTTCAACTACCTCTTTGCCCGCCACCACCAGGGGGTGCTGGTGGTGCGCGTCGAGGACACCGACCTGGAGCGGTCGCGGTCCGAATACGAGGACGAGATTCTCGCCTCGCTGGACTGGCTGGGACTGACCTGGGACGAAGGGCTGCGAGTGGGAGGGCCGCATGCCCCCTATCGGCAAACGGAGCGACTCGACACCTATCGCCAGTGTGCCGAGGTACTGCTCGAACGCGGCCTGGCCTACCCCTGCTTCTGCTCGGAGGAGGAGCTGGAGGCCGAGCGCGCTGGCCTCATCGCCAAGGG
Source organism: Syntrophomonadaceae bacterium (assembly GCA_029907055.1). Classification (GTDB taxonomy): domain Bacteria; phylum Bacillota; class Syntrophomonadia; order Syntrophomonadales; family Syntrophothermaceae; genus JARYMO01. The sequence continues at coordinate 2,453 of JARYMO010000037.1, forward strand.
GGAAACGCCCCGCTACCTGGGTACCTGCCGCAACCTGAGCGAAGAGGAGAGAGCGGCGCGCCGGCAGGCGGGCATCGTGCCCACCATTCGCTTCCGGGCTCCGCAAGACCGGCTCTACGTGGTGGAGGACCTGGTGCGGGGGAGAGTGGCGTTTGAAGGGAACACCATTGGCGATTTTATCATCATGAAATCGGATGGGATCCCCACCTACAACTTCGCGGTGGTGGTCGACGACCACCTGATGGAGATCACCCATGTCATCCGGGCCGAGGAGCACCTGACCAACACCCCCCGCCAGATGATGATCTACGAGGCAATGGGGTGGGAGATGCCGAAATTCGCTCACGTCTCACTCATCCTGGGGGAGGACCGCCAGAAGATGAGCAAGCGCCACGGCGCCACGTCGGTCATCCAGTACCGGCAACGGGGATACCTGCCAGAGGCCCTGGTCAACTTCCTGGCCCTGCTCGGTTGGGCCCCGGAAGGGCAGGAAGAACTGATGACACTGGATGAAATGGTGCGGGCCTTCTCCCTCGAGCGGGTGGCCCGCAATCCAGCGGTCTTCGACCTCGACAAGCTGAACTGGATGAACCAGCAGTACCTCAAGCGCAAGAGCACCTCTGAACTGGGCATGCTGCTGCGGCCGTTCCTGGAGGAAGCGGGGTACGGGGCGCAGGTGGCGGCCCTGGGCGAAGCAAGGTATCGCATCCTGGTGGAGGGCGTGCGAGACTACCTGGTGTGCCTGAGTGATGTAGGCGAATACGCGCGTCCCTTCCTGGACCCTCCGCGCTACGATAGCGAGGCGGAAGCGGTGCTGGCTCAGGAAGGGGTGGCAGAGATGCTCGCCCGATGTCGTGTCTGCCTGGGGGCGCTGGAAGGGGGGCTGGATGAGGCACAGTCCCTGCTCAAGGAACTCCCCGGGATGCTGGGCGTGCCGGCCAGGCAGGTGTATCGCCCCTTGCGGGTGGCCCTTACCGGGAAGACCACGGGTCCTGAGCTCCCCTTCCTGGTGGCGGTGTGGGGAGGGCAGGGGACGGAGGAGCGGCTGCAGCGAGCGTTCGCGTTTCTCTCCGCACGGAAGGCGTGAGCCCTGTCCGGTTGACACCGCAAGGCGGGCGATACTATAATGGCCACACAAGGGATAGGGAAAGGCGAAGAACGGGAAGAGTACATCCCCATCGCCCACCAGAGAGAGGGGGTCAGCGGCTGGGAGCCCCCTCGGGAAAGAAGGGATGGAAAGTGCGCCCGGGAGCCGGCAGGCTGAAGAATCACTGCGAGGAGTAAGTCTGCCCGGATGGCCGCCGTTAACGGCTTCGAGGGGGGCACCAGGTGCCCAAACAGAGTGGAACCGCGGCTTGTCGTCTCTGGACGGCAGGCCGCGTTGCGTATTACGGGGAGGATCCCTGTGGCCTGGAGGAGGGTACCGCATGAGAAACCTGCTGAGAACTCTGAAGAGGGACGTCGAGGTCGTGTTTGAGCGAGATCCGGCCGCCCGCAGCGTAGTCGAAGTGCTCCTGTGCTACCCTGGCTTCCACGCCATCCTCTTTCATCGCGTGGCGCACTTCCTGTACCGCAGGCGTTGCTTCCTGCTGGCGCGGTTGGTGTCGCACCTCAGTCGCGCGTTGACGGGAATCGAGATCCACCCCGGGGCCAGGATAGGACAGGGCCTGTTCATCGATCATGGCATGGGAGTGGTCATCGGGGAGACTACCGAAATCGGGAACAATGTGACTATCTACCAGGGGGTGACGCTGGGGGGGACGGGCAAGCAGAAAGGCAAGCGGCACCCCACTATCGGCGACAACGTGGTCATCAGCGCCGGGGCCAAGGTGTTAGGGTCTTTCGAGGTGGGCGAGGGAGCCAAGATCGGAGCAGGGTCAGTCGTATTGAAGTCGGTGCCCCCTGGGGCCACGGTGGTGGGGGTACCGGGAAGATTGGTGACCGGGGCCGGGGGTGAGGGCCAGCCACCGCGGCGCGAGGTGGACCTGGAGCACCACCTGTTGCCGGACCCGGTAGCCGATACGCTGGCCGAACTGCAGCGCCGGGTCGCATGGTTGGAGTGGCGGGTGCAACGGGTCGAAGGAGGAGGAAAGGATGATAAGGGTATACAATACGCTGACGCGTAGCAAGGAGGATTTCCACACCATCGAGCCCGGGCGGGTGCGGATGTACGTGTGCGGCCCGACCACCTACAACTTCATCCACATTGGCAACGCGCGGCCGCTGGTGGTGTTCGACATCATCCGCAGGTACCTCGCGTACCGCGGCTTCACGGTGACCTACGTGCAGAACTTCACGGATGTGGATGACAAGATCATCGCTCGTGCCCAGGAGGAAGGGATTCCAGCCGCCGACGTCGCGGAGCGCTACATTGCCGAGTACTTCCGGGACGCCGACGCGCTGGGGGTGCAGCGGGCCGATGTACACCCGCGGGTGAGCGAACACATTCCCGACATCGTCGAGGTCGTCGCCGCGCTGGTCGCGAAGGGGTTTGCCTACGTGGTCGACGGTGACGTGTATTTCCGGGTACGGTCCTTCCCTTCGTACGGGCGCCTGTCCGGAAGGTCGCTGGAAGACATGATGGCAGGGGCGCGGGTGGAAGTGGATGAGCGCAAGGAGAACCCCATGGATTTCGCGCTCTGGAAGCAGGCCAAGCCGGGCGAACCCTCCTGGCCCAGCCCCTGGGGGCCCGGACGGCCGGGATGGCACATCGAGTGCTCCGTAATGTCAATGAAGTACCTGGGGCCCACCCTCGACGTGCACGGCGGGGGGGTTGACCTGGTATTCCCCCACCACGAGAACGAGATCGCGCAGTCAGAAGCATACACCGGGCAGCGCTTCGTCAATTACTGGATCCACAACGGCTTCATCACGGTCAACCAGGAAAAGATGTCAAAGTCCTTGGGGAACTTCTTCATCGTGCGCGAGGTGTTGTCGAAATTCCCGGCCGACGTGGTGCGCTTCTATCTCGCCGCCACCCACTACCGCAGCCCGCTTGACTTCGATGATGCCAAGCTGGAGGAGGCGGGGCGGGCGCTGGAGCGGGTGAAGAATGCCCTGCGCCGGCTCGATGAGGCTCTGCAGGCAGGAGGGGCAGCCCAGGCCGTCGAATCTGGCCTGGCAGCGGAGGCCCTGCAGGCACGGGTGAGTGCCCTGGTGAACGAATTCGAGGAGGCCATGGACGACGACTTCAACACATCCCGGGCCATGGCGGCGGTGTTCGAACTGGCCCGGGAAGTGAACTCCTTCCTGGATGGCCGTGGGCATCTTTCCTTGTCTGAGAAGGAGCGGGCCGCGGCGGCCGGAGCCCGGCGGGCCATGAGGACCTTGGCCGGAGACATCCTGGGCTTGTTCGGCGCACGAGGTGCGGAAGTGGCTGACACCCAGAAGGCATTGGTCGATGCGGCAGTGGCGCTGCGCAAGCAGGCGCGTGCCAGCCGCCAGTTCGCAGTGGCCGACCGCATCCGCGCCTTTCTCGGCGAACAGGGGATCGTGGTAGAAGATACGCCGGCGGGAGCGCGGCTCTCGTTTTCGCGCTCGCCGGATACTGAGGCCTTGGCCCGGTTCCTGGTGTCCGAATGGGCTGAGGCCCGCAGGCGAGGGGAGGAGAGCCAGGCGGAGGCTGTCAGACAAGCCCTGGCAGGGGCCGGGATTACGGTGGAGGAGCAGGAGGAAGGAGTGCGATGGAGGGTTGATGCTGCCGGCAAGAATTGAGGGCCGTGACCTGCGGGAGTACTCGCCGGCGCTGTTGGCCTACGTGGGGGACGCCGTGTACGAGCTGTATGTCCGCAGCCACCTGGTGGCGGGGGGAAACCTGCGCGTGAAGGACGCCCACCAACAGGCGGTGAGCGTGGTGCGGGCCGAAAGCCAGGCCCGGCTGCTGCGGGCGATGGCCACGGAGTTGTCGGAAGAAGAAGCTGCGGTGATGAGGAGGGGCAGGAACGCCAAGGGCCGCCATGCCCCGCGAGGCGTGGACACCAGCGATTATCGCCTGAGCACCGGGCTGGAGGCCCTCATCGGGTACCTCTACCTGAAGGGGGATTACCAACGCTTGCAGGTGTTGATGGAACGGGCGCTAAGCGAGAGGTGAGGTGAAGCCTGGCTTCACCTTTTTCGCTTCTTGTACCTGGCACCCCAGCAGTAGGGGCGGAACGGCTCTTGTGATAGAATATGAATGCGATGATGCGACGCATGAGTAAACGACAGGAGTGGGGACGGTGCAGAGGAAGCTGCACGTGAAGCTGCTGCAGCACACATGGGACCCGGAGACTCTCGTCGCGGCGGCCGCCCGCCTCTGCTACTCCTCGGCGGACATCGAGGAGCTGGTGGAGCGCATGACACCCGCGGCCAGCAGCGGCCTGGTGGAAATGCTTCTCACCATGGGCCACGAGAGCCCTATCGAACACGTCTCGTTCACCTTCGGCATCGAAGGGGTGAGCCGTAGCCTGCTGGCCCAGCTCACCCGCCACCGCATTGCCAGCTACAGCGTGAAGTCCCAGCGCTGGGTCCGGGCGGGAAGCTTCGCCTTCGTCGTGCCGCCGGAGATCGAGGCCCTCCCAGAAGCGAGGCGAGTGTTTCTGGCTGCCATGGAAGAGGACCAGAAGCACTATGATCAGCTGGTGAGCCTGCTCTACGAGCGCCACCTGGCCAGCGAACTGGCATCCGGCAAGGATCGGCAGGCAGCGCATGCCAGCGCCGAGAAACGGGCCTTCGAGGACGCCCGCTACGTGCTCCCGAATGCCTGCGAGACCAAACTGGTGATGACTATGAATGCGCGCAGCCTTCACAATTTCTTCCGCCAGCGCTGCTGTAACCGCGCCCAGTGGGAGATTCGGGAGATGGCCGAACAGATGCTCCGTTTGGTGCGGGCAGTGGCACCCACCCTGTTTGGCAAGGCCGGTCCGGCCTGTGTTGCGCTGGGCCGCTGTCCCGAAGGCAAGATGACCTGCGGCAGGATCAAGGAAGTGCGGGCCCGGTACCGCCGCGGGCTGCAGGACTAGCGGGAGCAGGGAACGCGAAGGGAGCGACGATGAGACTGGAGGCAGCACATTGGTGAACGACCTGTTGGAGGGGATGAACCCGGTGCTGGAGGCTCTGCGCGCCGGCGACAGGGTGAGTCGCATCTACCTGTCGCGGACGGCCGGGAACCCCAGGGTAAGACAACTCGTCGAACTGGCACGCACCCGGGGGGTGCCGGTGGAAGAGGTGGATCGCGCCCGCCTGCGCAGCATGTCCGCCAGCCGCAATCCTCAGGGGGTGGTGGCCGAGGTAAGACCCTACGGGTACTTTGCCCTGCATGACATCCTGCAGGAGGCCTGCGATAGCGGGCAGCCCCCCTTCCTGCTGGTGCTGGACGGGGTGGAAGACCCCCAGAACCTGGGGGCCATCATTCGCACCGCAGAGTGTGCCGGGGCTCATGGCGTGGTAATCCCCCGCCACGGTGCGGCACGCCTTTCCCCCGCCGTAGCCCGGGCCGCGGCGGGAGCCTTGGAGTATGTAAAGGTAGCACAGGAGACGAACCTGGCCAGAGCGCTGGATAGCCTCAAGGAAGCAGGCGTCTACGTGGTGGGAACGGAGGCGGCCGCTTCGTTCCTCTACACGGAGGTCGACCTGCGGGGTGCGGTGGCAGTAGTGGTAGGGGGAGAGGAACGGGGGATTCGGCGCCTGGTGCGGGAGCGTTGCGACCAGTTGGTTCGCATCCCGCTGGCAGGGCGGATTGGCTCGCTGAACGCGGGGGTGGCCTGCGGCATTGTCGCCTACGAGGTCGTCCGGCAACGGAGCTTTCAGGGAGCAGTCCCATGAAGCGGGTGCTGATTGTCGACGGGTACAACATCGTCAACTCGTGGCCAGAACTGGTGCGATTGAAGAAGCGGAGTCTGCAGGCGGCACGGGACAAGCTGGTGGAGTTACTGGCCAACTACGCCGCGTACACCGGCCAGGAGGTATTGGTGGTGTTCGACGCCCACCATGTTAAAGGGGCGCTGGGCTCACAAGAGAACGTCAACGGGGTCACGGTGGTCTTCTCGCGGGAGGCGGAAACCGCCGACCAGGTCATTGAGCGCATGGTGGGCGAATACGTGGGGGTGCCGGGGCAGGAAGTGTACGTGGCTACGTCCGACTGGATCGAGCAACGCATCGTGTTCGGGCGGGGAGCGTACCGCATCCCGGCGCGAGAACTCTACACGCGGGTGGAAGAAGCGCTGGAGAAGATGAAAGAATGGGAGCGCGAGCAGGCACCGGCGGAACGCATGCTGGAGGAACGACTCACCGAACGGGTGAGGCGATTGCTGGATGCCTTGCGTCGCAGGAAATAGGCGTCACCTCGCGGGCACGCCAGGGCTGGAGGGCGCCGGGGAGCGCGCCTTGACGATTTTTTCGGCCGGGGGCTATAATGAGATTGGCTGTGTAAGGAACGGATTTCCCCGGGGCGGGTGCCCTCACACAACTGCATAGACATCAACGTCTGGGGGCGGTTAGATGACTTTGGTTGCCTGCAAGAGGGGCTACGCGAGCTACGACGAATTGCTGGACGAGGACATCGTTGAGCTGGCGCAGGAGGGCGAGCAGTTCGCAACGGAGTATCTGGTGGATAAGTACAAGAACTTCGTGCGTGCCAAGGCCCGGTCCTACTTCCTGATAGGCGCTGACAAGGAGGACATCATCCAGGAAGGGATGATCGGTCTCTTCAAGGCCATACGGGACTACCGAGGGGACAAACTCACCTCGTTCCGGGCATTCGCCGAACTCTGCATCACCAGACAGATCATCACAGCCATCAAGACGGCGACCCGGCAGAAACATATTCCGCTCAATTCATACGTGTCGCTCAACAAGCCCATCTACGACGACGATTCGGACCGGACCCTGATGGACATTCTCTCCACCACCCGGATTACCAATCCGGAGGAGATCATCATAAGCAAGGAAGAATTCGGCAGTATCGAGCAGAAGATGGGGGAGATCCTCAGTTCGCTGGAGTGGAAGGTGCTGATGGCGTACCTGGAAGGCAAGTCATACCAGGAGATCGCCCTGGAGCTCAGAAGACACGTGAAGTCAATCGACAATGCCCTGCAACGGGTCAAGCGCAAGCTGGAGAAGTACCTGGAAGACCGCGAGGAAGTCTTGTAGGCGGCGCTCTGGATTTCTTGACTTTCTCGGGCAGTCTAGTATAATAAACAGTGCTGAGCCGAGCTAGCTCAATGGCAGAGCAGCTGATTTGTAATCAGCAGGTTGCGGGTTCGAGTCCTGTGCTCGGCTCCAACCATGGTACGGCTGTAGGCGCGGAGGGATACCCAAGAGGCTAAAGGGGGCAGACTGTAAATCTGTTGGCACCGCCTTCGCTGGTTCGAATCCAGCTCCCTCCACCATCAATTCTTTTTCATCGTTCCATAAGGTAGTGTCGCGGGGTGGAGCAGCAGGTAGCTCGTCGGGCTCATAACCCGAAGGTTGCTGGTTCAAATCCAGCCCCCGCAACCAATTTTTGCCCATATAGCTCAGTCGGCAGAGCGTATCCTTGGTAAGGATAAGGTCACCGGTTCAAGTCCGGTTATGGGCTCCATTTTCACCCTTCCGCGCCCGCGGGGCGGGGAGGCGTGGTTCTGGCGGTGTAGCTCAGTTGGCTAGAGCATGCGGTTCATACCCGCAGTGTCCGGGGTTCGAATCCCTGCACCGCTACCATGAAGTCCCGGAAGTGAGTCAGCTCACTTCTTTTTTTGTAGCTGTCTGCTGCCGGGCGCAGCGCAGGCCGTCGCCAGGTCCGCTCAGGAAGCGGCCGCCCCAGGCCCGAGGGCCGGAGTTGACAAGGGAAAGGAGACAGGGTGATGGGAAAGGCGAAATTTGAGAGGACGAAGCCG
>JARYMO010000038.1 GCA_029907055.1 Syntrophomonadaceae bacterium
CGCTCAGGCCTGGTGCAGCTGGTGTTCAGCCCGGAGGTGGCGGCGGAGGCCTTCGCGGTGGGCGAACAGGTCCGCTCCGAACACGTCATCGCCGCCGCCGGCACCGTGAGGCTGCGCCCGGAAGGGACCGAGAACCCCAACCTGGTGACCGGCGCCATCGAAGTCTACGTGGAGCAGGCCGAGGTACTGAACCGTGCCAAGACACCCCCGTTCTACATCGAGGACGGCATCGAGGTAGATGAGCTCCTGCGCCTGCGGTACCGCTATTTGGACCTGCGGCGTCCCGAGATGAAGCGGAACCTGGAGTTGCGCCACCGGGTCACCCAGGCCCTGCGTTCCTACCTCGATCGCCTGGGGTTCCTGGAGGTGGAAACCCCCATCCTGGCCCGCAGCACTCCGGAAGGGGCCCGCGACTACCTGGTGCCCAGCCGCGTCCACCCTGGGCAGTTCTTTGCCCTTCCCCAGTCACCCCAGCAGTACAAGCAGATGCTGATGGTGGCGGGAATGGAGCGCTACTTCCAGATTGCCCGCTGCTTCCGCGACGAGGACCTGCGTGCCGACCGGCAGCCCGAATTCACCCAGCTGGACATCGAGATGTCCTTCGTGGACGAGGAGGACGTCATGGAGCTGGTGGAAGGGATGCTGGCCCACGCCTTTCGCGAGGCCCTGGGGGTGTCCCTGCCGCTGCCCTTCCCCCGCCTGACCCACGCCCAGGCCCTGCAGCGCTTCGGGTCCGACAAGCCTGACTTGCGCTTCGGGCTGGAGATCACGGAGCTCTCCCACCTGGTGGGCGGGGTGGAGTTCAAGGTGTTTCGCGATGCGCTCGCCGCCGGTGGGGTGGTGCGGGGCCTCAACGCCCGGGGCTGTGGCTCGCTCTCCCGCAAGGAGATCGACGACCTGGTGCGCTTTGCGCTATCCTGGGGGGCCAAGGGCCTGGCCTGGATCAACGTCACCGCCGAGGGCCTGAAATCCCCCATTACCAAGTTCTTCGACGAGGCCAGCCTGGCAGCCGTGCTCGCTGCCCTGGGTGCTGAGCCGGGGGACCTGCTGCTGTTCAGTGCTGACCAGGAAGCGGTGGTGGCCCGGGTACTGGGGGCGCTGCGGCTGGAAATCGGCCAGCGGCTGAACCTGGTGGACCCCGCCCAGCTCAAGTTCTGCTGGATTACCGAGTTCCCCCTGCTGGAGTGGGATGCGGACGAGGGGCGCTATGTCGCCGTCCACCACCCCTTCACGGCCCCCCGCCCGGAGGACCTGGCGCTGATGTCCTCCGATCCGGGTGCGGTGCGGGCGCGCGCCTACGACCTGGTGTTGAACGGGGTGGAGATCGGGGGAGGCAGCCTGCGCATCCACCAGCGGGCGGTGCAGGAGCAGATGTTCGCCCTGCTGGGACTGGGCGAGGAAGAGGTCCGGGACAAGTTCGGCTTCATGCTGGAGGCCTTCGAGTATGGCACCCCCCCTCACGGGGGCATCGCCTTCGGCCTGGACCGCCTGGTGATGTTGATGGCGGGGAGGGAGAGCATCCGCGATGTCATCGCATTCCCCAAGACCCAGAGCGCGTCATGCCCGCTCACGTCAGCGCCTTCGGCGGTGACCGAGCGGCAGCTCCGCGAACTGGGCATCCGGGTGCGGGGCAGGGAACAAGGGCAGTAGCCCACATAGTGGGAAGAACCAGCGGGGGCGAAGGACGGTCCTCGGTTGAAAAGCGGCGACGGCTGTGCTATAGTGATGTCAAAGCATAGCCCACGCGACGCGGCTTTCAAGACCCTGCTGTGTTCGTGATAGGCCGATTAATTTTGGCCCAACACCAAAATTAAGGGAGCCTGGTCTCTGGGGGCGGCTTGCAGGCCCTTCACGGAAAGGGAAGCGAAAAGCCACCAGGAGGGCACCCACCTGCACCAGAGCAGGTTCAAAACAATCGGCCCCACACGACTCGGTGGGGCTTTTGGCTTTTCGGGGGTGGCATGGAGGATCGCCACGCGCGTACGCGCGCTGTAATCGGAGAACAGGGGCTGCGCCGGCTGCGGGAGTCGCGGGTGATGGTCGTGGGCCTGGGGGGAGTGGGGTCGTTCGCCGCGGAGGCGCTGGCCCGCTGCGGGGTCGGTCACCTGGCGCTGGTGGACGGAGACTGCGTCGAGCCCTCCAACCTCAACCGGCAGCTCGTGGCGTTGCGCTCCACCCTGGGGATGCCCAAAACCGGGGTGATGGGGCAGCGCATCGCCGACATCGACGAGACCATCGCCGTGACGCTCTTCACAGGGCGGGTGAGCGCCGAATCGGTGGCTGACCTGCTGGCCTGGCCCTGCGACTACCTGGTGGATGCCATCGACTCCATCGCCGACAAGGCGGTGCTGCTGACCCACTGTCACCGCGCCGGGCTGCCGGTGGTGAGCAGCATGGGCATGGGCAACCGCATCGACCCGTGGCAGTTGGCGGTGGGAGACATCAGCGCGGTCCACGGGTGCCCCCTGGCGCGGCGCCTGCGCCGGGCACTGCGGGCACAGGGGATTGAAACCGGCATCAAGGTGGTGTTTTCCCGCGAGCGCCCGCGACGGGTGGCGGAGGACGGCGGCATCATCGGAAGCCTGCCCCTGGTCCCGCCCGCAGCAGGCATCATGATGGCGGCAGAGGTCATTCGCGACCTGCTGGGCGCAGGCTGGTGACTGCGCCCCTCGAAGGATGGAAGGAGGAGTTCACGTGTACTGGAACCAGGAGATGGAATGCATGCCGCGCCCACAACTGGCTGACCTGGAGCTGCGACGGCTGAAGGAGACCGTCTTCCGCGCGTACACCTTCGTGCCCGCCTACCGGGAGAAGATGGACGCCGCAGGCATCAAGCCCTACGACATCCAGAAGCTGGAGGACCTGGCCCACTTGCCGTTCACTACCAAGCAGGACCTGCGCGACGCCTATCCCTTCGGGCTTTTCGCCGTACCCATGTCCGAGGTGGTGCGCATCCATTCCTCTTCGGGGACCACGGGCAAACCGACCGTGGTCGGGTATACCCAGAAGGACCTCTTCACCTGGTCGGAAATGATGGCCCGCGCCCTCACCTGTGCGGGCGCCACCCGGCATTCCATCGTGCAGAATGCATACGGCTACGGCCTGTTCACCGGCGGCCTGGGAGTGCACTACGGCGCCGAGCGAATCGGTGCGTCCGTCATCCCCAGCTCGGGGGGGAACACCAAGCGACAGGTCATGCTGATGCAGGACTTCGGGTCTACCATTCTCACCTGCACCCCTTCCTACGCGCTGTACATGTACGAGGTGATGCAGGAAATGGGCGTACGGCCCTCTGACCTGCGGCTGAAGGCCGGGATCTTCGGGGCCGAGCCCTGGACCGAGAACATGCGGCGCGAGATCGAGTCCAAGCTGGGAATTGCCGCCTACGACATCTACGGCCTTAGCGAGATCATAGGGCCCGGGGTAGCCATGGAGTGCGAGCTGCGCAATGGCCTGCACGTGTTCGAAGACCACTTCCTGCCCGAGATCATCAACCCCGAAACCGGGGAAGTGCTGCCGCCCGGCGAGCACGGTGAACTGGTCATCACCACCCTGACCAAGGAAGCGCTGCCCATGCTGCGCTACCGCACCCGCGACCTCACTTCGCTGGACGTGTCGCCCTGCCCCTGCGGCAGGACTCACGTCCGTATGAAGAAGGTGCTGGGCCGCTCCGATGACATGATCATCATCCGCGGGGTCAATGTCTTCCCCTCCATGGTGGAGAGCGTGCTGCTCAACGTGGCTGGCGTCGAACCGCACTACCTGCTGGTGGTGGACCGGGTGGGCTCGCTGGACGAGCTGGAGGTGCGGGTGGAGGTCTCCGAGAAGGTTTTCTCCGACGAAGTGAGAAAATTGGAGGAGTTGAACCGGCAGATACGGAAAGAACTAGAGGGAGCGCTGGGCGTGGCAGTCAAGGTGCGGCTGGTGGAGCCGAAGTCCATCGAGCGCAGCGAAGGCAAGGCCCGCCGGGTCATCGACAACCGCAAGATGTGAGGAGGGACGGCATGGTCAAGCAAATTTCGGTTTTCCTGGAGAACAAGGCTGGCAGGCTGGCCAGCGTGACGCGCACCCTGGGGGATGCCGGCATCAACATCCGCGCGCTGTCAATCGCGGACACCTCCGATTTCGGCATCCTGCGCCTCATCGTCAGCGATCCCGACCGCGCCTACGCCATCCTCAAGGAGGCTGGGTTTGCGGTCAGCGAGACCGAAGTCATCGCGGTGAGCGTGCCCGACACGCCGGGCGGGCTGGCGGCCATCCTGGAGGTCATGGCCGAGGCAGGCATCAACATCGAGTACCTGTACGCCTTCATTGGCACCCGGGCGGAGAATGCGCTGGTCATCTTCAAGGTGGAGGACCCGCAGCGGGCGGTCAAGTTTTTCGGCGAGCGAGGCATCAGCTTCCTGCGTGCGGAAGAGGTGTACGCCCTCTAACCGCCGCCAGGGGCTGCCCTCGGTGGGCGTGGCGGCGGAGTGCTGCCGCCAGGGAAGGGAGGCCATGGGGTGACGATCGGCAAGGGGCCATCGGTGCGCCACCTGGAAGAGACCACGGTGGCGAGCATGAGGCGGAGGATTCCCATCGAGCAACTGGGTGCGGTGATGGCGGAACTGGCAGAGGCATGCCGGGAGCGGGGCATCGCGGCGGCTGGTCCCCCCATGGCCATCTACTACGACACGGAGTTCGATCCCCGCGACACCGACGTCGAGGTGTGCGTGCCGGTGACCGCGGAGTTCGCCAGCGACGAGAAAGTGCGCCGGCGGACGCTGCCGGGGGGAGCAGTGGCCACCATCATCCACCGCGGCGGCTACGATACCATCGGCGAGAGCTATGCCGCCCTGATGGCATTTGTCCAGGAGCAGGGGCACCGGGTCATCGGTCCCCCGCGCGAGGTGTACCTGGTGGGGCCCGGTGCCCCCGGGGGAACGGAATCGTTCCAGACCGAGATCCAGGTGCCGGTGCTGTCGGTCCACTGACATTCAGGCTGTTGAGCGAGGAGTGGCGCATTCCATGAGGTTCATCCGCGGTTGCATCGTCATCGAGGTCATTGCCCTGTTCCTGCTGGGCATTACCGCCGCCGTGCGCTGACCGAAGCCACCAGGCATTGCAACCGTTCGCATGCGCCCTGCGCCCCCCGGCTCCGCCCGGGCAGGGAGCCAGGGGCGCGTGTCGCTGCCCGCCGAGGCGGGCAGATTTTTTTTGCCGCCGGGATGGCACGATGGTCACGGGTTACCAGCGACCTTTGTCCTACCCGGTCCGCCCGCGCGCCGTGCCATAGGCCCTGCCGGTGCCGGCGCCCGACCAGGAAAATGTTGCTACGCATTTCACAAAGCAGGAAAGGGAGGGTCAAGGGAGAATTAGGTGGTGTAAAGTGGAGCAAAGTGGAGCATAATCCCACCAATTCACCGAGAAGAGGCAGAACAAATGTTCTTAGGCGAATTTCAGCACGCGCTCGACGCCAAGGGAAGGGTAACGATTCCGGCGCGGTTGCGGGAGGGCCTGGGCGACAACTTCATTGCCACCAAGGGGATGGACAACTGCTTGTTCCTCTACCCGCTGGCGGAATGGCAGGCGCTGGAGCAGAAGCTGCACAGCCTTCCCTTCACGCGCAAGGACGTGAGGGCGTTCGTCCGTTTCTTCTTCTCGGGAGCGTGCGAGTGCGAGGTGGATCGCCAGGGACGCATCCTTCTGCCGGTGCCCCTGCGCGAGTACGCCGGCGTGGACAAAGAGGTCGTCATCGTCGGCGTCGGTTCCAGGGTGGAGATCTGGGCCCGCGAGCGCTGGAGCGAGTACGTGCGCGGGGCTGGCGACGCCTACGACGAGATCGCGGAAAAACTCGATGAACTGGGATTCTAGAGAGGGATGGGGTCCTTCGCACCGCCCGGTGCTGCTGGAGGAAACCGTCTCGTTGCTTGTAACCGGGCCGGGGGTGTACGTGGACTGCACCGCTGGCGGTGGCGGGCACCTGGCGCTGCTGGCGGCCCGGGCGGGCGCGGGTTCGCGCCTGATAGCCATCGACCGTGACTGCGCGGTGTTGGCCAGGACCCGGGAACAATTGCAGGCATCGCTGCCCCAGGTCATGTTCGTACACGGCAACTTTCGCGACCTGGGCCAGATCCTGGAGCGGGCAGGGGTAAAGGAGGTGCAGGGTGTGCTGATGGACCTGGGGGTTTCTTCTTTCCAGCTGGACGACGCCGCCAGGGGCTTCAGCTACCGCGCCGATGCCCCGCTGGACATGCGCATGGACACCTCCCAGGCCACGTCGGCTGCAGACCTGGTAAACCGCCTCTCCGAACAGGAGCTCAGCCGCATTCTCTGGGAGTACGGCGAGGAACGTTACGCGCGGCGCATTGCCCGCAGCATCGTTGCCATGCGCCAGAGAGAGCCCATCGTCAGCACCGGGCAGCTGGTGGAAGCCATCCGGCGGGCACTCCCCGCCGGCCAGCGCGAGGGCAAGCACCCCGCGCGCCGGAGTTTCCAGGCCCTGCGCATCGCCGTCAACGAGGAGCTGGAGTCCCTGCGGGCAGGACTGGAGGCGGCGGTGGAGGTGCTGGCAGCGGGAGGGAGGCTGGCGGTCATCAGCTTTCATTCCCTGGAGGACAGGATGGTCAAGGCCTTTTTCGCCCGCGAGGCGAAGGGCTGCCTGTGTCCGCCGGAGCTCCCGGTGTGCGTGTGCGGCCACCGGGCCCGCCTGCGCGTGCTGACCCGCAGGCCGGTGACACCGACGCCGCAGGAAGTAGCCGAGAACCCGCGCGCGCGCAGCGCCAGGCTGCGGGTGGCGGAGAAGCTTGCCGTGTACAGCACGAATGGAGGTGGAACGGGTTGCAGGCAGCCAGGTATCTGACACTCCCGGTACCAGACCGGGCCTCCCCCCGCGCGAAGAAGGTACCCCGGGCGCTTCCCCGCCAAGGCCTCCTGCCCGTGCGCCTGGGCGCCGTGGCGGCTGCCGTGACGGCGCTGGCCCTCTTCACTGTGTTCATCCACTGCCAGGTAGCGGTCATGGGATACCGGGTGCTGGCGCTGCAGGAGCAGGTGGAGAACCTGGAGAACGAAAACCGGAAGCTGGAACTGTCCATCGCTGCCTTGAGTTCACTGGACCGGGTGCAGGAGGTCGCTTCTTCGAAGCTGGGCATGTGCATGCCCTCAGAAGCTCAGGTGGTGGCTCTGGCCGCCGATGTGGCGGATCCACCGGCGCCGGCCGCCGTCCACCAGGGCCAACAGGACGTACATACGGGGGTTCTGCAGCAGGCCTACGAGCGGTTGTCAAAGACGCTGGCAAGGAGTAAGGTAGTAGGCATGAATGAGTAGCACCGTGAGGTGAGAGCGTGCAGACCACCCGCATACTGGTGAAGAAGCGCATTGCGGTGCTCTGCTGCTGCTGCGTCGCCGGCCTGCTGCTTTTGTTTGTCCGCGTGGGCTGGGTGCAGGCCGTGCGAGGACCGGAGCTGGCGAGGATGGCAGAAAGGAACCGCACCCAGGATGTCCCGGTGCAGCCGAAACGGGGCATCATCTTTGATCGCCAGGGGCACGAGTTGGCGGTATCCGTGGCCACGGATTCGGTCTACCTGATGCCCGCCGATGTGCGCGAGTCGGGCCGCAGCCAGGAGGTAGCCGCGACCCTGGCTGCGGTCCTGGGCATGTCCGCCGCCGACATCCAGGCCCGCATTGACCGCCCCAGCGCCTTCGAGTGGGTGCAGCGCCAGGTGGACCTTTCCACCTCTACCAGGCTGCGCCGGCTGCACCTTCCCGGGGTGGGACTGGTGCAGGAGAGTCGCCGCTTCTATCCCAAGAAGACGCTCGCCGCCCACGTGTTGGGCATTGCGGGCATCGACAACAACGGGCTGGAGGGCATTGACCTGCAGTACGAATCGCTGGTGGGGGGTACCCCGGGGCGCATCGTGGTGCAGAAAGACGCCGCCGGCCGTCCCATCGCCCAGACCACGCACCGCTACGAGCCCCCCGTGCAGGGCGCGAACCTGTTCCTGACCCTGGACGAGACCATCCAGTACATCGTGGAGCGCGAGCTGGACAAGGTGTGCCAGGAAGCCAAACCCGAGGGTGCGATTGCTATCGTGATGGATCCGCGCAACGGGGAAGTACTGGCCATGGCCAGTCGCCCCACCTTCGACCCCAACCGCTACCGGGACTACCCGGCAGAGAACCGCCGCAACCGCGCCATCTGGTTCAGCTACGAGCCAGGCTCCACCTTCAAGATCGTCACCGGCGCCGCCGCCCTGGAGGAGGGCAGCAGCAGCCCGCAGTCCCGCTTCTACTGTCCAGGCAGCATCACCGTGGGCAAGTCCCGCATCTCCTGCGCACACAGCCGCGCTCACGGGGCAGAGAGCTTCGTGCAGGTGATGCAGAACTCCTGCAACGTGGGTTTCGTCAGCATCGGTCTCAACCTGGGCCTGGACCGCTTCTACAAGTACCTGGACGCCTTCGGGTTCGGCAAGCCCACCGGCATCGACCTGCCCGGCGAGGCGGCCGGCATCGTCGTGCCCCGCGCGCGCGCCACCCAGCTCGACCTGGCTACCATGTCCATCGGGCAGGCCAATGCGGTGACCCCGATCCAGCTGCTGGCTGCGGTGAGTGCCGTCGCCAACGGCGGCACCATGATGAGGCCGCACCTGTTGAAAGAGGCCCGGGACCAGCAGGGCAAGCTGGTGAAGAAAGTGGTCCCCCGTGCTGTGGGGCGGGTGGTGTCCGAGGAGACGGCGGCCGAACTGCGCACTATCCTGCAGGGAGTGGTCACCGAGGGCACCGGCACCAAGGCCTTCCTGGAGGGCTACCAGGTAGCCGGCAAGACCGGCACCGCTCAGAAGATCAACCCTGCTGGCGGCTACTTCAGCGACAAGTACGTGGCGTCCTTCGTGGGCTTCGCCCCGGCCGAAGACCCGCGGCTGGCCTGCGTGGTTGTCATTGATGCCCCGACGGGCTATTCTTATTACGGTGGAGCGGTGGCTGCTCCGGTGTTCAAAGAGATCATGCGCGACTCGCTCCGTTACCTGGGCGTTCCCATGCAGGGGGTGCAGCAGCAGGCGGTCGCCGTGCAGGCACCGGCCGAAGGGCAGGTCAGGGTGCCTGACGTGGTCGGCCTGGACCTCACGGTGGCCCGGGCAGCCCTGCAGGACAGGGCGCTGGGGGTGAAGGTGGAAGGGGAGGGGCTGCTGGTGTGGAGCCAGTCGCCGTGCCCGGGGTCCACGGCGCAGCGGGGGGATGCTGTCACCGTGCGGCTGACGACCGTCAGCCGCCAGGGAGAGACGGTGCGTGTGCCCGACCTGGCAGGAAAGTCGCTGCGCGAAGCCGCCGAAACCCTCGAACGCTTCGGGCTGAGATTGCAGGCCCAGGGCTACGGTATCGTGCGCAGTCAACGGCCAGCGCCCGGCAGCAGCACCAGGCCGGGGGCGACCGTGCAGCTTACGCTGACGTCCCCCTGGGGGGGGAACGGGGAGAAGAAAGATGCCGGCACTGAGAAGGATGATTGAGGGCATCGAGGTCCTGCACTGCTCCGGTGACCTGGACATCGACATCAGCGGGGTCCAGTACGATTCCCGGCAGGTCCGGCCGGGGGACCTCTTCATCTGCATACCGGGTTTCACCACCGACGGCCACCGTTTCGCGCCGGCGGCGGCAGCGGCGGGAGCACGGGCCTTCTTGGTCCAGGAGGCAGTAGACGTGGCCCCGGAACTGACAGTGGTGACGGTAGCCGATACCCGCCGCGCCCTGCCGAGGGTGGCTTCTGCCTTCTTCTCGGCGCCCAGCCGCCAGCTCACGGTCATCGGCGTAACGGGCACCAACGGCAAGACTACCACCACTCACCTCATCGCCGCCGTGCTGGAAGCAGCGGGGAAGCAGGTGGGACTCATGGGCACCCTCTACGCGCGCTGGAGAGGGGTTGAGCAGGGCATGGCCCACACCACGCCCGAGTCACTGGATATCCAGCGCTTCATGCGCCAGGTGCTGGACGACGGGGGGAGCCACGTGGTGATGGAAGTGTCGTCCCATGCCCTGGACCTGGGCAGGGTGGACTGCATCGACTTCGACTGCGCGGTGTTCACTAACCTCACCCAGGACCACCTCGATTATCACGGTGACATGGAAGCGTATCTGCGCGCCAAGCTGGGGCTCTTTGCCCGTCTGCCCCGGCGCCCCGGGGCCTGTGCGGTGGTGAACGGAGATGACCCGGCGGCGGGCGACTTCATGGCGGCGGCGCCCGGGCGGTGCATCGTGTATGGGCTCGGTGCCGGGTGCGAGGTGCGGGCGGAAGAGGTGGTCCACACCCGGCGCGGCACGCGATTCGACCTGGTG
>JARYMO010000039.1 GCA_029907055.1 Syntrophomonadaceae bacterium
AGGCGGCCAGCCTGCCCGGGGTGTCGCGCAAGACCGGCCAGGAGCTGGAACGTTTCTACGGCATGGTGACCCTGCTGCGGCAGTTGGGAGCCGAGGCGCGGATTGCCGAGGTGGTGGAACAGGCGCTGGACATCACCGGCTACGTGGAGGAGCTGCGGGCCAGGGACCCCCTGGACGCCGAGGGACGCATCGGCAACCTGATGGAGCTGAGATCGGTAGCCATGGAATTCGACCGCGACCGGGGGGGAGACCTGGGCGAGTTCCTCTCCGAGGTAGCGCTGACGCAGGACGCCGACGACAGCGACCAGTCCGACGCGGTGTCACTGATGACGTTGCACAGCGCCAAGGGATTGGAGTTCCCGGTGGTATTCATCACCGGGCTGGAGGAGGGGATTTTCCCCTCCCACCGCGCCGACACCGAAGCGGCCATGGAAGAAGAGCGCCGCCTGTGCTACGTGGGCATCACCCGGGCGCGCGAGCGGCTGTACCTCACGCACGCGGTCAGCCGCCTGCTCTACGGGTACGAGATGCGCAACCTGCCTTCCCGCTTCCTGGCCGAGATCCCGGACGAACTCTTCGACGGGGGCGGGGTGGGTCAGGCCGCCTGGGAGCAAGAACGGCAATGGGGCACGGAAGCTGCCGGTGCGGTGCTGGAACTGGAAGTGGGGGACGGCGTGGAACACCGCAAGTTCGGGAGAGGGACGGTGCTGGAGGTGTGCAGCGACTCCATCGTGGTGGTGGACTTCGAACGGGCAGGCACCAAGATGCTGCGCACCGACATCGCTCCCCTGGTCCGCCTCCCCTGAAGGGCGCACGGGGGGTGCAGGGCAGCAGCCCCCCGCCTGCTCCGTGTGGGGTGCGGCGCGGCCGCGCCCTGGCGGCACCGGGCGCTGTCGCCGGCAGGGGGCCGAGAGGGCGGGAGCGGGCAACACAGTTACAGGGGTGAGGGAAATGGAGGATGTCCAGGCCCGCGTTGCCTGGCTGCGTGAGGAGATACGCAAGCACGACTACCAGTACTACGTGCTGGACCAGCCGCTCATCTCCGACGCGGAGTACGATCGCCTGGTGCGCGAGCTGCTGGAACTGGAGCGGCAGCACCCGGAACTGGTCACCCCTGACTCGCCCACCCGCCGCGTGGGAGGGGAACCCCTGCCCGGCTTCCGCCAGGTGCGCCACCGGGTGCCCCTGCTCAGCCTGGACAACGCGTTCAGTGAAGCGGAGATACGGGACTTCCACCGGCGCGTGAGTGAGCGGGTGGAGGGCGAGGTATCCTATGTCACCGAACTCAAGATGGACGGGGTGTCGGTGGCCCTGGTGTACGAGAACGGGGTGCTGGTGAGCGGGGCTACCCGCGGCGATGGGGCGGTGGGGGAAGACGTCACCGCCAACGTGCGCACCATCCGCTCGCTGCCGCTGCGTCTGCGGCAGGAGTTGCCCCGCCTGGAGGTGCGGGGGGAGGTGTACCTGGCCAAGGAGGTCTTCGCCCGCCTGAACCAGGAGCGGGAGGAACGCGGGGAGCGCACCTTTGCCAACCCGCGCAATGCGGCAGCTGGTTCCCTGCGCCAGTTGGACCCCAGGGTGACCGCCGGCCGCTCGCTGGCGGTGGTGCTCTACGACGTGCTGTACGCGGAGGGGGTGACGTTGGCCACCCAGCAGGAAGTGCTGGAGTTCCTCGCCCGGGTGGGGCTGCCGGTGGAGCCACACTACCGCTTCTGCCCGGGGGTGGAGGAGGTGCTGGCCTTCTGCCGCGAGTGGCAGCAGCGCCGCCACGAACTGGCCTACGACATCGACGGCGTGGTCATCAAGCTGGATTCGCTGCCGGCGCGTGAACTGCTGGGCAGCACGGTCAAGAGCCCGCGCTGGGCCATCGCCTACAAGTTCCCGGCGGAAGAAAAGGTAACCCGCCTGCTGACAGTGGAAGCCAACGTGGGGCGCACCGGGGTCATCACCCCTACTGCTATCCTGGAGCCGGTCACCCTGGCGGGGACCGTGGTCTCGCGGGCCAGCCTGCACAACTTTGATCTGGCCAGGGAGAAGGACATCCGGGTGGGCGACCTGGTGGTGGTGCACAAGGCGGGGGACATCATCCCCGAGGTGGTCGGGCCGCTGACCGAGTCACGCACGGGCAATGAGTCAGAACTGGTGCCGCCGGAGAGGTGCCCGGTGTGCGGCTCGCAGGTGGTCCGCTTCAGTGGAGAGGTGGCGCTGCGCTGCGACAACATCAACTGTCCTGCCCGCCTGGTGGAAAGCCTTGTCTTCTTCGCGTCCCGCGATGCCATGGATATCGAGGGGCTGGGACCCGCCCTGGCCGCACAGCTGGTGGAGAAGGGGATGGTGCGCAACGTGGCGGACCTCTACTACCTCTCGGCGGAACAGCTGGCGGAGTTGCCGCGCATGGGCAAGAAGTCGGCGGCCAACCTGGTAAGGGCACTG
Organism: Syntrophomonadaceae bacterium; assembly: GCA_029907055.1. Classification (GTDB taxonomy): domain Bacteria; phylum Bacillota; class Syntrophomonadia; order Syntrophomonadales; family Syntrophothermaceae; genus JARYMO01. The sequence goes on from JARYMO010000039.1 coordinate 2,434, forward strand.
GAGAAGAGCAAGGCCCGGCCGCTGCACCGGCTGCTGCACGCCCTGGGCATCCGTCACGTGGGGCTGAAGAGCGCTCGCCTGCTGGCCGCCCACTTCCCTGATATTGACCTCTTTCCGGGCCTGAGCCGCGAACAGCTCACCGCCCTGCCCGAGGTGGGGGAAAAGATGGCGGAGAGCGTGATGGCATTCTTCGCCGAGCCCCGCAACCTGGAGACCATCGAGCGCCTGAAGGCGGCGGGGGTCAACACCCGGGAACCGGTCGCGGGGGGAGTCCAGACCGGGCCGCTGGCGGGCAAGGTGTTCGTCCTCACCGGGACCCTGGCCAGCATGACCAGGGCGGAGGCGGGCGCGCTGATCGAATCGCTGGGGGGCAAGACCAGCAGCAGCGTGAGCCGCAGGACCGATTACGTGGTCGCGGGAACAGACCCTGGTTCCAAGCTGCAGGTGGCCCGCGAACTGGGGGTGACGGTGCTGGGAGAGGAGGAGTTCCTGCGCCTGACCGGGAGGGCGGGGTCCTGATGGCGGGGCCTGCCGGCAGGGGAGGCGGTGCCCTGCCGGCCCCCGCCGCAGGGGTGTTCTGGGTGTACGTGCTGGAGTGCCGCGACGGGACCCTCTACACCGGGTATACGGCTGACCTGGCGCGTCGGCTGCGCTGCCACGCCCGCGGCAGGGCCAGCCGCTACACGCGCTCGCGGCTGCCGGTGAGACCAGTGTACTGGGAGGCCGTGGCCAGCCGGGAGGAGGCCCTGCGCCTGGAGGCCGCCCTCAAGCGCCTCAGCCGCGAACAGAAGCTGCGCTACATCGTTTCCCGCCGGCAAGGCGATGAATCGGAACCGGTCGGCGACGAAGGTTCGTGTCCGTCACCGTGGGTGTGATACACTGACAGTACGAGCAGGTGAGGCAGAGCGGGAGTGAGCGCAGGCGGGGGTGGGTGAACGGGTGGGCAAGGTCCAGCAGGAATTCGTGGTCACCTTCCGCTGCCCGCGGGAGATGCCCCGGCACAGGTTCCGCCAGGGCAGAGTGACCCTGAACGTAGAGGCCCACGAGCGCGTGTGCCGGGTGAAGGTCACCATCCGCCCGCAGACGGCGGAGCAGGTGGGAGCTGCCCTGTGCCTGCTGGAGGAGAAGATGACCGCCACTCTTGAGCGCGAACTGGCGCGGGACCTGGTCCGGCGGGTCATGGGGGTGCTGAAGAAGGAGCTGGCCATGGACGAATCGGCCGCCATGGTGTACGCGTACCGCCACGCGCGGGCCGCCCGCCAGACCCGGCCGGGGGGGATGAGGCTGGTCAGGAGCCAGGAGCGGGAGGAAGAGGAAGGGCAGGACCCGTTCCCCCCGGCAGACGAATAGCCCCGCGGCGGGAGAGAAGAAACACGAAGGACCGGCCACCATGGGGGCCGGTCCGAGCGCGATCTGCGCTGGGGGCTATGGCGCTACTGGGCGGCGTAGAAGTGGGCAACGCCGGCGTCGAGCTCGCTCATGTCCAGGTTCTGCAGGTAGGGCAGGTCCTGTTCGCTCACCTCGGAGATGTCGAACAGCCTCCACTTGCCTTCTTCCCTCACCAGCAACGCGGCTTGGCGCCCGGATACCCCTTCCCCGGCTACCCGGTAGTCATACAGCACCACCGCGCTCAGCTCTCCGGTGCGGGTGTACCGGGGCAGGACGGTCACTTCCAGGGTGGCCGGTCCGTCCTCGACCTTCTCGGCGAAGGCGGCGGCCATCTCCGTGCGCACCTGGGCCCCCTTCTCCACCAGTTCCGCCGGGGTGCTGGCGTTGTAGCGGGGGAACAGCACCGAGTAGGCCCACTTGACGCTCAGCAGGTCGACGGCCCGGGCGTAGTCACCGGCGTCGAAGGACTTGTAGAACTGCTGTACAGTCCGTTCGGGGGTGGCGGTGTCGAAGTAGCTCGCGTAGCCGAACATGGCTGCCAGCAGCAGGACGACCAGGGCGATGTTCCAGCGCGGTATTCCAAACACGGCTTGTCCTCCAGTCCTGTGAACTTCACCTCATTCTACCGCTCACCGGCGAGGGGTGCAAGGGAAGCGGATGAATATCGCGGTTTGACGGCAGTGCAGCCAATCTGGTAGTATGCAAATGAATTGAGAAATCATGGAGAAAGTCGAGGGAACGCCATGGCAGCTTCATTCGGGAGGTTCCGGGGATCTTCCACCTACATCGTGAGCGAGGAACTGAGCAACAGCGTGAACGTGGCCATCGCCCTGAAAAAGCCGCTGCTCATCAAGGGGGAACCGGGTACCGGCAAGACCATGCTGGCGCGGAGCATCGCTGAGGCGCTGGGCATGCGCCTGCTGGTGTGGAACATCAAGTCCACCAGCAAGGCCCAGGAGGGGCTGTACGTGTATGACACCGTGCAGCGCCTGTGTGACAGCCAGTTTGGCGACAATGACGTCAGCGACGTCAGCCGCTACATCAAGCTGGGCAAGCTGGGAGAGGCCTTCGTGAGCCCCGAGCAGGTGGTGCTGCTCATCGACGAGATCGACAAGGCAGACCTGGAGTTCCCCAATGACCTGTTGTGGGAGCTCGACCAGATGAGCTTCTACATCCCCGAGACCAAGCAGACCATCACCGCCGTGCACCGCCCGGTGGTGGTCATCACCAGCAACGCCGAGAAGGAGCTACCGGACGCCTTCCTGCGCCGCTGCATCTTCCACTACATCGAGTTCCCGGATGCCGAGCGCATGAAGGAAATCGTGCGGGTGCACTACCCCAACCTCGAGAAGAAGCTGCTGGAGCAGTGCCTGGAGACCTTCTACTGGATCCGCAGCCTGGACTCCCTGCAGAAGAAGCCCAGCACCAGCGAGCTGCTCGACTGGCTGCAGGCCCTGGTGCTGGGGGGTATCAGCCCGCGCCGCATGGGCGAGGAGATCCCCTTCCTGGGGGTCCTGCTCAAGAAGAACCAGGACGTCGAGGCCTTGTTGTGGAGCCTGCAGCACCCGCGCGGCAGCAGGCGGCCGCAGTTCCACGGGCGCTAGGGGGAGTACCAGGTGTTCACCGAGTTCTTCTACCTGCTGCGGGCCCACGGGCTGCCCGTGTCGGTCAACGAATGGTACACGCTGCTGGAAGCGCTGCAACAGGGGCTGGCCGGGGCCAGCCTCACCTCGTTCTACCACTTGTGCCGGGCGGTGCTGGTGAAGTCGGAAGCGCACTACGACCGCTTCGACCAGGCATTCGCGCGCTTCTTCGCCGGGGTGGAGTCGCCCGAGGGGATGCCGGAGAAAATATGGGAATGGCTGGACCGGGAACTGCCGGAGGACCATGTCGTGCGACAGCTGGGAGAGCTGCGGCAGTACGACCTGGAAACGCTCAAGAAGATGCTGGCGGAGCGGCTGGCCGAGCAACAGGAGGAACACCACGGCGGCAGCTACTGGGTGGGGACCGGGGGGACTTCCCCCTTCGGTCACTCCGGCTTTCACCCCGGAGGAATCCGCCTGGGTGGGGAAAGCCGCAACCGTTCAGCGGTGAAGGTGGCAGCCGAGCGGAGGTTTGCGCAGTTCCGGGACGACGAGACCCTCGACACCCGCCAGTTCCAGATCGCCCTGCGCAAGCTGCGCCAGTTTACCAGCCGCCTGGACGGGGCCAAAACGGAACTGGACATCGAAGCCACCATCAAGGAAACCGGCGACCATGCCGGTCGCCTCACCCTGGTGTGGAACCGCCCGCGGCAGAACGCCATCAAGGTGCTGCTGCTGATGGATTCCGGCGGGTCCATGCTCGCCTACAGCCGCCTGTGCAACCAGCTGTTCCAGGCCGTCAACCGTTCCACCCATTTCAAGGACCTGCGGGTCTACTACTTCCACAACTGCATCTACGACTGGCTGTACCCGGATGCTGCCTGTCGGCAGAGCACCGCCCTCAGCACCGCTCACCTGCTGCGGACGATGTCTCCCGACTACCGGGTCATCCTGGTGGGCGATGCCAGCATGGCGCCCGGTGAGCTGACCCGCCCTGGCGGCATCATCGAGTGGGGCCTGCACAACGAGGAGCCGGGGTACGTCTGGCTGGAGCGGGTGCGCAATCACTTCGAGCACAGCGTGTGGCTCAATCCCATTCCGGCCAGCTACTGGGAGTGGGTGGAAGGGGCCTACACCATCGGGCTGGTGCGCAGGGTATTTCCCATGTTCGAGTTGACCCTGGCAGGGTTGGAGCAGGCCATCCGTCAGCTCAAGGCCAGGGCGGCCTGCGGCTGACTGCTGGCAGGCAGGGGGAGGAATGCAGGTGTCGGCACTGGCAGGCATTGCAGTGACCGCGTTCCTGGTAGCCTTCTCGGGTGCGATGGTGCCGGGACCGCTCACGCTGCTGACGGTCGAGCGGGGTGCCCGCCAGGGCTGGGCGGCCGGCTTCTGGGTAACCCTGGGGCACGCGCTGGGGGAGGGCGCACTGGTGGGCGCCATCCTCGGCGGTATGGGGCCCCTACTGATGCGGCCGGCGGTGGCAGCGGCGGCCTCGGGGCTGGGCGCGGCGGTCCTGGTGTTCATGGGGGCAGCCATGGTGCGTAATCCCGGCCCGGCCCCGGCGGTACCGGTTGAAGGGGGTGTCTGCCGGCGGCAGCGTTCCAACGCCGCCGCCACCGTGGCGGCGGGGCTGGCAGCGACGGTGGCCAACCCCTACTGGGTGGTGTGGTGGGCATCGGTCGGCCTGGCCTACCTGGTGACGGCCCGGTCCCTGGGCGCGGCTGGGCTGGCCGCCTTCCTCGGTGGCCACCTGGGGGCCGATCTGGTGGTGGGCGTGGCCGTGGCATCGCTGGCCGCGGCCGGCGGGGGACGGGTGGGCGAGCAGTGGTACCCGCGCGCAGTGCGGGTGCTGGGGGTGTTCCTGCTGCTGATGGGGGGCTACTTCGTCCAGGTGGTCGTACGCATGGTGCAGTCCTGAGGGAGGGAGCGGAGGCGGCCGGCTTGTGAGTGCCTCGCCCGTCCAGTACAATTGAGGTGCGGTACGGCTGCTGGCGCTACCGGCCCGGAGGGGGTATGGGCATGAGACTGGTGTACGAGGGGAAGACGAAGAGCGTCTACGAGCTGGAAAGCGGGCAGTACCTGCTCCACTTCAAGGACGGGGCGGAAGAGGACGAGCCACGCCTGAGCCCCGGTTCCACCTTCGTGCTGGGGAAGCTCAAGGACAAGGGCAAGGTGGCACTGCGCATCTCGCGCCACTTCTTCGAACTCCTGGGGGCGGAAGGGGTGCCCAGCCACTACATCGAGGCCGACCTGGACCGCAACATGATGGCGGTCAAGAAGGCGGAGAAATTCGGTGCCGGCATCGAGGTGGTATGCCGGTTCCGCGCCTACGGGAGCTTCCTGGGGCGGTACGGCAGGTACGTGGAGCGGCTGCAGCCCCTGGACGGCCTGGTGGAGATCAACCTCAAGGACGAGGAACGGGGGGACCCCCTGGTCACGGATGACACCCTGGTGCAGATCGGCCTGCTCACCCGCGAAGAGGTGGCAGAGGTGAAACGCCTGTGCCGGCGTATCGCCGAGCTCATCCGGGATGACCTGGCGCTGCGCGGGCTGGAGCTGGTCGACATCAGGCTGGAGTTCGGGCGCATCGATGGCGGGGTGGCCATCATCGACGATATCTCCGGCTACAACATGAGGGTGTTTCGCGAGGGAGCGCAGGTGCCGGTCAGCGAACTGGCCGCCATGCTGGAGGCGGACGTGGCCGGCTGAAAACCGCCGGGAGAGCTGGGAAGAGGGTTCCGGGAGGGCAGAGGGTGGACGGGACACGCGTGCCGAGGTACAACAGTTACGGCGCCTACCTGAAGCGGGTGTTCGGCGAAAAGGTGTACAAGCTGCCGGTGAACGTGGGCGCCACCTGTCCCAACCGGGACGGCACCCTGGCCTGCGGGGGGTGCCTGTACTGTGGCGAGGACGGCGGTGCGTTCGAAGGCCTGCCAGCGACCATGAGCGTGAGCGAACAGTTGGCCCGCAACAAGGAATACATCGGCCGCCGTTATGGGGCCCGCAAGTTCATCGCCTATTTCCAGACCTTCAGCAACACCTACCTGCCGCTGCCGCGTTTCGTAGCCTGCATGGAGGAAGCCTGCCTGGACCCGGACCTGGCAGGGCTGGCCATCGCCACCCGCCCGGACTGCGTGCGTGACGACTACCTGCGCTTCCTGGCGGAACTCTCCGCCCGGCGGGGGGTCGGGGTGGAGCTGGAGCTGGGCCTGCAGACCGTCAACTACCGCACCCTGGCAGCGGTGCGCCGCGGGCACGGGTTGGCCGAGTTCATCGACGCTGTCCTGCGTGCCCGGGAACATGGGCTCACGGTGTGCGCCCACCTCATTCTCAACCTTCCCGGGGACGAGCGGCTGGACGTGGTGGAGACGGCGCGGGTGGTCTCCGCCCTGAGGGTGGCGGCGGTCAAGCTGCACGCCCTCTACGTCCTGAAGGACACCCCGCTGGGAGCAGACTACCTGGCGGGCAGGTTCATCCCGGTGTCGGCAGAGGAGTACATCGAGCGGGTCATCCTCTTCCTCGAGCACCTGCACCCGGACATCGCGGTGCAGCGGCTGCTGGGCCGGGCCCCGGCCGCCCGCACCCTGTTCTGCAACTGGGGCCTCAGCTGGCGGCGCATCCACGAGCGCATCGTGGCGGAGATGGAGGCCAGGGACACCTGCCAGGGCCGCAGGTGTGACTACCTCAACGGCAAGGCCCTCACCCATCTCAGTCTGCCGGCTTGATATCCAGCAGGGGGGAGCCGTCGAGGGCGTCGAGGCCAGACACGACGAGGGTGTTGCCCTCCCGGGCCAGCAGTTCTACCACGCACAGGCCCAGCGGATTGGGACGGTCCGGGGAACGGGTGGCGAACACACCCTTGAGGACCGTCTGCCCGTGCGGGTGCACCTGCAACACGCGCCGGTCGGACAGGTGCATCCAGTAGATGACTACCAGCCGCCTTGCTCCCTCCAGGCACCGCAGCGCCGGTGCGAACTCCTCACGGATCTCGATGCGGCAGGGCGGGTCACCCGGTCTTCCCTGGCGCGGGGCTTCCTGGCGCGTGCGGTAGGGCGAGCGAATGGTCCCCACCTGGATCAGTTCCATGGTTTCTCCTCCTTGTCTACTCGGCTGCTCCGGGGGGAACAGGCCTGCCGGTCACCCGGCCCGGAAGCGGCTGGATCGCCGCCACGGGACATTGCGCGCGAAGCGGGGGATGGAAGATGGAGACCGCGCTGGGGGTGATGGCAGCCCTCGTGTGCAGCCTGTACTCGGCCTATTTCTGGGCGCTCATCCGCTCGCGTCCCGAGGTGTTCGAACGCCTGTTGCTGGTAGGGCTGGCGGAGTGGATGCTCACCTCGCCGCGGGCGGCCCCGGGCCGCCTGCGGGCCATGCTGGCGCTGACGGGCGCGGCAGAGGCTGCCTACTTCGCGCTGGCGCTGGCGGTCATCGCGAACCCGGTGTTCCGGGCCCTGACCGCCCTTTTCATCCTGTTCGAAGGCGTTCACCTGTTGCGGGTGGGCCAGTCGCTGGCGCGCTTCTTCGCTGGTCGCATCAGCCTGGGGGCGCTGTTCGACTGGAGGCTGGAGCGGGCCGCGGCATGGCTGTTCTTTACCCATTCCCTGCTGGTGCTGGTGCAGTTGTGGTGGCACTCCTAGCGGGGGGCCGACCAGCAGGCACGGTCGCCCTGAACGCAGAGCGGGGTGCCGAGTTCGGCCGAGAGCGCTGCCAGCCGCGGGAGCAACTGGCGGGCCTCGGGTGTCGGCGCCGGCTGCCCGTGCGTGAGGTACACCGGCAGCAGGCACACCGAGCGCACCCCCTGTCGGTCGGCACTGGCCTCCAGCAGGAGCCCGTAGCGGGTCTCCTCCGGGTGCACCTGGTCAA
>JARYMO010000040.1 GCA_029907055.1 Syntrophomonadaceae bacterium
GCATCATCCCGCTGCTGCTGGCGGTCGTCATGGTATTCGTCCCGCTGGGTGCCCTGGCGGCAGGTGCCCCGGACGGCGGCGGGCCCGGGCAGGGCTTCGCACCCGACCGCATCCTGGTCAAGTTCAAGCCCGGCGTGACTGGTGCCGACATCGCGCGTATCCACCAGGCCAACCACGGCGCGGTGGCTGCCACCATCGCCCAGCTGGGGGTGCAGGTGGTGAGGGTGGACGCGCAGCGGCTGCAGGAGCGGCTGGCCGCCTACCGCAGCCACCCGCAGGTGGCCTTCGCGGAGCCGGACTACGTGGCCACCGCGGTCATGACCCCCAATGACCCCTACTTCAAGAACCAGTGGGGGTTGGTCAACGCCCGCGCCCCCGAGGCCTGGAACACCAGCCAGGGTTCAGCTTCCGTGACCATCGCGGTGTGCGACTCCGGCATTGACCTCGACCACCCGGACCTGCAGTCCAAGCTGGTGGCGGTGCGGAACTTCACGGACAGCCCCACGGCAGACGACAAGGCGGCACACGGCACCCACGTGGCCGGCATCGCGGCCGCGGCCACCAACAACGGCCTGGGGGTGGCCGGCATGGGCTTCAGCACCCGCCTGCTGAGCGCCAAGGTGCTGGATGACACGGGGAGCGGTTGGTACTCCTGGGTTGCCAGCGGCATCGCCTGGGCCGCTGACCAGGGGGCCAGGGTCATCAACCTGTCGCTGGGCGGTGCTAACGATTCCTCCACCCTGCAGGCGGCCGTCGACTACGCCTGGGGCAAGGGCTGCCTGGTGGTGGCGGCGGCCGGCAACGACAACAGCTCCCAGCCTTTCTACCCGGCCTGCTATGCCAACTGCATCGCGGTGGCGGCCATCGGCCAGGACGGCGCCAAGGCCAGTTTCTCCAACTACGGGGCATGGGTAGACATCGCCGCCCCGGGCGTCGACATCGCCTCCACCGTCCCCAACCACCAGAACGCGTGGAACGTCCTCAACTACGCCTATGCCTCCGGCACCTCCATGGCCAGTCCCTTCGTGGCGGGGGCGGCCGCGCTGGTGGCGGCCAGCAACCCCGGCGCGACCGCGGACGACATCCGGCAGCGGCTGCTGGAGGGGGCAGACCCCGCTTCCGGCTTCAGCCCGGCCCTGAACAAGCTGGACGCCGCCGACGCGCTGTACGCGGGCACCGTCTCGACGCCAACGGTCAGCACGCAGGCGGCCAGCGGCGTGACCGCCACCGGGGCCACCCTCAACGGCACGGTCACCTCCAACGGGGGGAGTCCGGTCACCGCCTACGGCTTCCGCTACCGGCCGCAGGGGGGAACCTGGGTGGACGTGCGGGTCGGCAGCAGCGATGTGAGCGGGTCCTTCAACACGGCGCTGGCGAATCTCTCGCCCGGCACCGTCTACCAGTTCTACGCCTGGGCGACCAACGCCGCCGGCACCGCCACCGGCTCCACGCTCACCTTCACCACTGCCAGCGGGCAGGTCACGGCGCCGGTGGTCACCACTTCCCCCGCCAGCGGGGTCATCGCCAAGTCCGCCAACCTGAACGGGACGGTGGTGGGCAACGGGGGGGCCGCCCTCACCGGGTACGGCTTCCAGTACCGCAAGAAGGGGGCCAGCAGCTGGACCAGGGTGGTGGTGGGGAGCACCGACTACGCCGGTCCCTTCACTGCCCGCCTGAATGGCCTGGCCAAAGCTACCACCTACGAGTTCTACGCCTGGGCCGCCAACTCCCAGGGCCTCAGCCAGGGGACCGTCCTCAGCTTCACCACCAAGTCCTGACGGCCGTGCCCTGCACCACGACGGGTGGCCCGGCGGCCACCCGTGAGGGAGTCCTCGCACGCCGGGGACCCGCGTTCAACGCGGGCCCCGGCGTTGTCCTTGCGGCGCGTTGTTCTGGCGCGGCCGACGGGGCATGGGCGCCCCCGGTCTCAACCGTACAGGCGGTGGTACTCGCCCAGGGCATAGGAGTCAGTCATGCCGGCGATGTAGTCGCAGATGACCCGCGACATGTCCTCGCGGTAGCGGGGGTCGCGGCGCAGCACCCGCTCCAGCTTGTGCCGCAGGTTGCCGATGGTCTCGGTGAGGTCGGCGGGGGGGTCATCGGGCAGTTCCTCCGGCAGGCACTGCCGGTACAGGCGCACGATGGTGGGATTGGGCAGCTGCTGGGGGTTGTCCAGGTAGGCCCGGAACAGTTGCCGGATGATGAAGGTGCCCTTGCCGTTCATGCTCTGCACCAGGTATGACTCCAGGATGCGGTTCTTCAGGCGCTCCTTGAAGCTGGCCTGGGCGGTGGCGAAATCGGGAGCGAAGCCGATGCAGGCGGACGCCTCCTGGTAGTTGAACTGGCCGTGGCGCGCTTCGAATTCCTCCCGGCTGTGCAGCCGGTGGCGGGCGGCGAAGGCCGCCAGCTGCTCCCGGCTGAAGGCCAGCAACTGCTCGGCCAGGAAGTGGATGATGAACTTGGTCATCTCGGTGGTAAAGCGCATCTTGTCCTCCGCCGCCCGCATGGCCTTGAAATTGCGCAGGGTGCCGGGGTCGGCGGCGATGAAGGGGCCGAAATCCTCCCAGATCCAGCGGGTCACCTGCTGGGGGCTGATGATCTGGGCGTAGATACCGTCTTCCAGGTCGTGGTGGCGCTGCGAGATCTCGTCCCCCAGCTCGACGACGCGCGCTTCGAAGGACCAGGCCCACGGGTGCTGCCCGGAGGCGTCCGCTGGGTCCCGCACCTGCAGGTAGCGGTCGTAGCGGGCGTAGAAGTCGGTGCGCAGCCGCCCGCAGCGCTCGCAGTCGGTGGGGTCGTAGTGCAGGTGGCAGCGCTGTTCCCCTTCGCCGGAGTAGTAGTCGCACAGGCGCCATTCCGTGCGGCTGTGCCAACCCAGCCCGAAGAGCGTGAAGTTGGTGAGGTTGAGCCCGGCGGGGTTCCGAAACCCGCGCTCCAGGTCCACTGCCACCCGCACGCTCTGCAGGTTGTGCTTGAACCCGGCCCGGGAAGGGTCGCTGATGAGCCGCGACTCCACCAGGGTGTCGCAGTTGTTCATGATGCAGTTCAGCACCCGCTCCCCCACGTGGCCGAAGGGGGTGTGGCCGATGTCGTGCCCCAGGGCAATGGCCTCCGCCAGGTCCTCGTCCAGGTCCAGCCAGCGGGCCAGGGTGCGGGAGATCTGGGCCACCTGGATGGAATGGGTGAGCCGGGTGCGGGTGTCGTCGTGGTGCGTGGCAGTGAACATCTGCGTCTTCCCGCTCAGGCGGCGGAAGGCGGTGGAATAGAGGATGCGGTCGCGGTCGCGCACGAATTCAGAACGATTGGGCTGGCTGTCGATCTCCCGCTGGCGGCGGGCCAGGCCCTGCGGGGCGCGCAGGGAGAAGCCCAGCCCCGGCGTGCCCTTTCTCGGTTCACCCATCTCCTCACATGCCCCCTCGTGGTCTGCGGCCGACGGCCGGCCCGGCCCACCCGTACCGCCCGCAGTTTCGCGGGGCCGCCTCGGGCGGCGCCGCGCCGAGCGGGCAGGGGTGGACAGCGGCCGCTGGCGTATGCCATAATCCTACCATCGTTGGCCAGGAGGGGGAAGACCGTCATGAGAGACCTGGAGAAAGACCGGGAGGCGCTGGCCAGGGCGGAGGAAGACCCGGCCCGGTTCGCCGCCTTCGCCCGGGAGGCCCTGCCCGACTACCTGCGCTGGGTAGAGGAGCTGCAGGACCGCCTCGACGTGGCCCACCGGCTCATCTGGGCCATGCTGCGCATCTCCGCCTACGAGGAGACCGTGAGCGAGCTGCCGGTCAAGGAGCAGGCGGCCATCTTCCGGGAGCTGGTCAGCTTCGCCCGGCAGGCCTTCGCCGTCGATTCGGCGGGCGCTGCGCCTTCCCGGGGCGGGCGGCGGCAGGACGACTGACCAGGAGCAGGCAAAAGGAAAGGGAGCCGCCACGGCTCCCCGGGGTCCGCTCCGCTAGAGTTCCATGATATTGGGCGCCTCGCGGGCCAGGATGCCGGCGATCATCTCCAGCTTCTCCGCCACCTGGCACACGATGTCGTCGATGCTGATGATGCCGGTGAGTCTGCCGTCAGGTGACACCACCGGGAAACGGCGGGCGGCCTGGTCCTTGACCCGCTGCAGGATCTCGTACACTCCCATGTCCTCGTTGACCACCACCGGGTCGGGGGTCATGATGCGCACCGCGGTCAGTTTGGTGGCATCCTGCCCCGCTGCCTGCACCCGCAGCATGATGTCGCGGTCGGTGATGATGCCCAGCGGCTTGCCGTCGCGGACCACCACCACCGTCCCCACGTTGGCCTGCTCCATCAGCCCCGCCACCCGCAACACGTTCTCCTCGGGCTCCGCGGTGACCACCGCCGCCACGTTGGGGGTCTCCTGGCCCAGGATAGAGGCCACCATGCTCAGCTTGCAGGCCACCTGGCCGATGATGTCGTCCAGGGTGACGATGCCCACCAGCAGCCCCCCTTCGTCCACCACTGGAAAGCGCCGCGCCGCCTTGCCCCTGGCCTTTTCCAGCGCCTGCATGGTGCCCATGCTCTCGGCAAAGGTAATGATGTCGGTCGACATGATGCGCCTGGCCTCCGTGGTCTCCAGGTCCCGCCCCGGTATGAGGGCCTTGAGCACCATGTCGCGGTCGGTGATGATGCCCACCGGTTTCCCCTCGCTGACCACCACCACGCAGCCCACGTTGCCGGCCTCCATCAGCTTGGCCACCTCGCGCAGGCTGGTCTCCGGCTTGGCGGTCATCACTTCCTTTCTGCAAATGGCGGCAATGCTCATGATTCCACCTCCTCCCCTGTCTCAAGGCGCCCGGTTACGGGGTCCCGCCCTCTTCCGGCGCGTAGGTCCAGTCCACGATGAGTTCCCTGGTGGAGAGGTACACGGCGTGCGCCCGCGCGTCCCAGGTGGTCTTGACCCCCATCATCTCCGACACGAAACGCAGCGGCACCATGGTGCGCCCCTCCATCACCTGGGCGGCGACATCCAGGTTGACGCGCGCCCGGTTCTTGAAGGCGTAGCCGGCCCCCAGGGGAAGCACCACCACGGTGTCACCCCTGGTGATGGTCACCTCGCGGGTGGCCTCGTCGTAGGTCACCGTGGCCCCCAGCGCTTCGAACACCCCCCGGGCGGGGACCAGCACCCTGCCACCCACGATGACGGGGGCGGTGTCGAGCTCGATCTGGCGGCCGTCCACGAACACCCTGATGTCACCCGTCGCCCACAGGCTCACCCGCTGGAAGTGGTGGCCGTAGAGAGGGCAGTAGGCGTCCGCCTGGATGGCATACCTGGCCCCCCACACGTAGGGTAGTCCGGTGAAAGACGCCTTCCTGGTCTCCGTCCGGCCGCTCGACCACTCCAGCTTCTGCGAGTCGAGCACCCAGCCGTTGCTGTCCAGCACGCTCACCCGCACGTAGCGCCCTTCCGGGCTGTCGGCCGGGAAGTTGGCCTTCACGGTGACCTCCACCTGCCCGGGGGCGGTCGCCCTGGCAGCCGAGATCTCGAACTCGCTGACATCGGCCAGGGCGGGCGCCGCCACCAGCAGGATGCCCAGCAGCATCAGCGCCGCGCACAGCAGCGCCGTCCTCGCTTTCCACTCCCTTCCTACCACGATACCTCCCTCCTTCCGGTCCGTCAGCGGTGCTTCGCACCGTTCCCGTTCCCGCCGCCGGTGCAGCCGAAGGCAGCGGGGCACACGTCCGATCTGGCAGACCCCTCCTTTCCGGAATGGCATCGCAGAGACACCCAGGGCGAGTTGGCTGGCACGACTGACTGCCCGGTGCAGGGCACGCACGGTCACGGAAGCAGGCAGCCCCGCGTCCGCGGTGCACGCGAAAACCATGCAGGATGAAGCGTGAGGATCTTGCAGCGGCGGGAATCGGGACCGCCTGCGGGTGTGTGAAGGGTTCCTTGCGGCGTGCTGGATGTCTACATCCCTGTCTGTATTATACCATGCCCCTGCCTCGCGTCCGGGACCCGGGGTGAGAACCGGAGCGGCCAGGCTCTGCCCCTGCCGCTCCGCCTTCCGCTCCAGGGCGGACCGGGCTCATATCCCCGAGGAGTCCGCCTCCCACTTGCCGCAGCGGCTGCCCCAGCGCGCCAGCACCCTGCCCTCCTGCCGGAACTGCACCACCTCGCACAGGTTGGGACAGCCCTGGCACTCGAAGCTGGTGGTCTTGAACTCCAGGTCCTTGACCCGCCACCCCTTGAAGGCGGTGGGGGCGCCCGGGCGGCGCAGGTCGCGCGCCAGCAGCGCGGCCCCGATGGCCCCCATCACGTCGTGGTGGGGCGGTACGGTAACCGGCAGCGCAAGGTGGCGGGCGAAGGCCTCCACCAGGCCCCGGTTGGCCGCTACCCCGCCCTGGAACAGCACCGGGGGGAGGATCTCCTTGCCCTTGCCCACGTTGTTCAGGTAGTTGCGCACCAGCGCCTCGCACAGGCCGGCGACGATATCCTCCAGGCTGTGCCCCAGTTGTTGCTTGTGGATCATGTCCGATTCGGCGAACACCGTGCAGCGCCCGGCGATGCGCACCGGGTGTCGCGCTGCCAGCGCCAGCCCCCCGAACTCCTGGATGGGGACGCCCAGGCGGGCCGCCTGCTGGTCCAGGAAGGACCCAGTGCCGGCCGCGCACACCGTGTTCATGGCAAAGTCAATCACCATGCCGTCCCGCAGGATGATGATCTTGGAGTCCTGACCCCCGATCTCCAGCACCGTGCGCACGCCGGGTTCCACGTGCAGGGCCGCCACGGCGTGGGCGGTGATCTCGTTCTTGATGACGTCCGCCCCCACCAGCAGGCCGGTGAGGTGGCGGGCGCTGCCAGTGGTGCCGACTCCGGCAATGGCCACCGCGCCGCCCAATTCCGCCTCCAGGGCCCGCATGCCTTCCTGCACGGCAGCGATCGGCCTTCCCGCCGTGCGCAGGTACTGGCGCGCCAGCAGGCGGCCCTGCCCGTCCAGCACCGCCAGGTTGGTGCTCACCGACCCCACGTCAATGCCGAGAAAGGCTTCCATTCCGGCTCTCCTCCCCGCGCCGGGCCCGGCGGCGCGCGTACAGGAGGTCCACGAAGGCCTCCAGCCGCGTGTAGACCCCTGCCGGACCGGTCTGCTCGTCGAAGAACAGGGACATCACCGGGATGCCGTACTCCTGGGACACCCGTGGCAGGATGCTCTTGGCCACGATCTCCGGGGTGCAGCCGAACGGCGCCACCTGGACCACCCCGTCGAAGCCCTTCCGCGCCCACAAGACGGTCATGCCTACCGTCTCCACTCCGTGCCCTCCCACGCACTCCAGCCCCAGGTAGGGCCGGCTGGCCCGCACCACCTCCGCGTGGGGAGGGCCAAACCCCTTGCGGCCGGCGAAGCGTGACACGTACATGCTGCGCTCCACCTCCGCGCCCAGGTGGCCCAGGATTTCCTGGGTGGACAGGCTGGCGACCGGCTCCAGCAGGGCGTAGATTTCACCGGTCAGGCCCACCCGCAGGCACTCCCGCCTGTCATCCTGGTCGACTCCGTCCAGCAGGCGCAGCCCGTGCGCCAGCGCCTCCGCCACTTCCGGAAGGCTGCCGGCGGCATCCACCGTTGCCACCGCCTGCCGCAGCGCCCGCGTGGTGGCACCCCGCTGCACCTCGCGCGCCCGCACCTGCAGGGAGCGGGCCTCCAGGTCGTCGAGCGCCTTCAGCTTGGCCCAGGCCACCTGCAGGGCCCACAGGCAGCGGCGCAGGCTGACGCCCCCGCTGCGGTAGACGAAGGCCAGCTTGTGCCAGAAATCCCGCCAGCCGCAGTCCGGCGGATCAAAGGCCACGATGCGCGTAGGGTAGCCCTGCTCCTCCAGGATCTGCTGGTGCAGCACCCAGTAGTACCCGGCCCGGCAGGGCCCCACGCCCCCCGAGGTGATGAGCAGCTCCGCCCCCTGTTCGGCCACCTCCAGGTAGGTGCCCATCACCACCTTGAAGGGCATGCAGGCGAATTCGGGCGCGTACCTGACCCCCAGGTCCAGGGTGCGCGTGCTGATCTCCGGTGGCACGATGACCTGGTGCCCCAGCGCCTCCAGCAGCCAGCGAAACGCGCAGTGGGAATTGCCCATGCGGGGGAAACTCACCTTCACCGCTCCCGCCTCCTCCACTCCAGCATGTCCACGAAGGCCTCCACCCTGGTGCGCAGCCCCACGTCGGCCGCGTGCTCGTCCAGGGTGAGGGCCAGGAAGGGGGTATTCGCCCGCCGGGCGGCGATTTCCAGCATTTTTCTCAGCATGGAGTCGGGCCCGCAGGCGAAGGCACTGAGGTGGACGATGCCTGCCACCTGGGGCTGGGCGGCGAAGTACATCCCGGCGTGCAGGATGCGGTTGGAGAAGTACCAGAACAGCTCCTTGGGCAGCCTCCGCCCCTGGCCGGCGATGTCGCGCCACCACAGGCTGTCCTGCGTGCGGACGTCGATGCCTGCCCGCTGCAGCATCCGCAGCACCCCGGCGTTGACGTAGGAGTCGTACAGCAGGTACGGGTAGCCCAGCACCGCCACTATCGGCCCGGCAGGGGGGCGAGGCGCAGGTGCCTTCCCGTTTACCACCGCCTCGATGGCCTCCGGGGCTGGCAGGCCGCGGCGCAGCAGGCGGCGGTATTCCCGTTGCGCCCGCCGGGCGCACCACAAGGCCTGCAGGCAGCGGCAGTCGCCTGCCCCCAGTTGCCGCCCCAGCTCCCGTGCCACCCGCCAGCGTCCACGCCACCCCTGGCGCAGGTCAACGTGCGGGTGCAGCAGCGGCGGTGCTGCCGGCAGGTTGGCCAGCAGCATGTCGGGTAGACCGAGCAGCTTCGGGCACATGCTCTCCCGCCCATACTCCCCGAAGCGGCGCACGGCCACCACGCGGGGCACGAACACCAGGTCGCAGGCCCCGGAGAGTTCCGCCACGTGCCCGTGCACCAGCTTCACCGGCAGGCAGATTTCGGACTCAGCGCACGCCACCCCGCGGTCGAGGGTCGCCCTGCTGGTGGGCTGGGAGACCACCACCCGTTGGCCCAGCGCGGTGAAGAACGCGTGCCAGAAGGGGAAATCGAAGAAGTATGTCAGGGTCCGCGGTATGCCGATCGTCGCCACCTGCTCACCCCCTTTGCGGCCGCGTGCAGCCGCCAGGCGTTGCATCAGTGACTACCCTGAGGGACGGGAGAATGCAGTGAGGGGAAAGGCCGGGCGCGGAGACTTACAACATGGGCGGTGAGAGCGAGAAGCGTCTGGAGGACCGTTGGTGGGAACCCTCGGGAGAAGCAGCGCCGCCCGTGGGAAAAGCGCCGCCTGCCGTGCGCCAGCAGGGCTGCACGGCGGGGCCGCATCTTCCCGTACTTCTATTCTAGCACGGCGGGCCGGCTTCAGGGTGCATCGCCGGGGCCGGGGGGAGGCGGGCGCTCAGATGTCGGAGCCTACCGGACAGGTCGTCATGCACTTGAAACAGTGGTATTGGAAGCCGATGAACTGGGCCTGGTACAGGCGCATGAACTCCTCGCTGTACAGCAACTTCTTCTGCCCCTCCGGGGGGCTGGAGAGGGCCTGCTGCCAGAAGCGCATGGCAGCGCCGATGCCGTACGGCTGCGAGTGCCTGAGACAGCGGTTGGGATCGGTGAAGCCTTCCTGGTCGAGTGCCCCTCCCGGGCAGGCCTCGACACAGATGTCGCAGTCGATGCACAGGTCCCCGGTGAAAGGGGGGTCGGAATCCATCTCCAGGTCCGTCAGTACCGCCGAGAACAGCACCCGCGAGCCGAAGCGCGGGTGCATGACCAGGTTGTGCCTCCCCATCGCTCCCAGCCCCGCTGCCAGGGCGGCATGGCGCAGGGACACGTCGGCCACCGTGCCCATGGCTTCACCCCCCATGTCGAGGGGATAGCTGACGGCAACCGTCATGCAGCGGGCCCCGAACCGGCCCTCGATGAACCTGGCCAGCTTGTAGTTGCAGGAACGGGAGAACTCCATCAGGTCCAGGCGGCCGTGCATGCGCAACTGCGGGCTGGGGCTGTCACAACTGGAGAGTTCCTTGTAGGCCAGCACCACCAGGCTCTTCACCGCGGGCATGACGGTCTCCAGCCGCGGGGAACGCGGGCTGTGGTAGTCTGCCGCGGCGGCAAACCCGACGTCGTCTACCCCCAGCGACAGCGCGTACTCTCGAATGCGTTGCTTCATGCGCCCTCCTCCTTCCGCTGGCCGCTCGACGCCCCCTCCGGGGTCTGCGGCATCCTCGCCGCCGCGCCCACCGCGCTGCGCGCTACAGTTCCCGTTCCAGGCGCACCAAG